>JALUVJ010000038.1 GCA_027020665.1 Nitrospira sp. | reverse complement strand
AACCTACTGTATTTGGCCGATTCCGGCGAAAATTCGGTATCCATCTTTACGAATGCAAGTATTGCATTCGGCCCAATCAGCCCGGCCGGAGGACTCAGCAATGCCCCCAAAAAGACCTTTTGGGGCGACCAAACAGGTTTACAAAGCCCTTCGTCGCTTACTGTCGGCACACCCCCCTTGAGCTGAGCATACCCACCCTTTTAACGGCACGCGTTGCGCTTCCAATGCATTTTCAGTGCGAATTAGATTGTTGGTTTAAGCGACTAACAGACCGGCCATGTTTATTTCCTGCAAAACCGCATCATCCAGCGCAACTTGCAAGATGGCCAAGGCCTCTTGCATCCGGACAACACGTTCCGGTGTTACAGTGGGTGAGTCGGTTTCGGCCGCCAGTTCTTCCGGGTTTGTTTGCAAGAGCGCGCTGATGCTGCGCTCAAAAAGGGCGCTAAAAGGGCTTAAGTTCGCTCGAAACCCTGTAACGATTCTTGCTTTGGCGCGAAACTCCCGCAGTTTGACCGCCGGAATGTTTTCGAGCGGCTGAAGGGGATCGATTTGGAGTAAGTCGTCCAGAGTATTCACCCCCGCAGCATTGAGCACCCTTGAAAATTGTTCACCCACCCCGTCAATGCTGATCACGGGCAGCCTTGCGGCAAAACCGCTCATGCCATCACCAAGTTGTGCCCCGCCGCCAAAGCTCAGATGCAGGGTGCGTGTGAGCGACATGTCGGCAGACAAGGGGATTTGGGGATGGATGACGTAGTTGATCATGATGCCGCTGCCTGCCGCATCTGCGGCATCCCCGCCAAACAGGCCGAACTCCCGTAAAGGCTGAGGGCCTTCAAACCCCAATGCATCGGCATTGAAGCTTGCTCTGATTTCGAGACGATTTGTGGGACTTTCGCTCACGGCGTTTTCATTGTCAAGATAGACAATCCGGCTCATGTCCATAGGGAGACGGGCAATTTCGTTGCGCAATTGGGTATCGGCAGGTACGGGGCCGGGCATCAGGCGGTCCCATCCGGGATCTCCCGTGCCGACGGCCCAGTACAATATTCCGGAAATGCCCGTTTCGCGTTTCATCAATGCGGCTAATAGGATATAGCAGGATTGAACAACGAGGTTGTTTTGCCATCCGCTGTCCCAAAGCTTGCGGCCTTGCGCATCATGGCACACATCCCGGTAGCGACCTATTATCGCGGTCTTCATGGCAGCTTCTCTCATCTGAAAACTCATTTCTTTTTGAGATGCACTTTGAGATGCGCCGGCATGGATTTCTGTTTTAAAGTGTTTTTTACTTTTTGATTCTTGGTCAAGGCCAGTAGTTTTGCCGTGACCTGATCTTGCTCGGGATCGACTTCTTTTGCCATCTCTTCCAAAAGTTTACGTTCTTTCGGTTTCTTCGGATCGGCAAGCGTCACGATGGAGGCCTGCACCATCGGGTCTTTAATCTTTGTTAAGACGGGAGTGATCGCATCGAAGCAGTCGTAAAAATCTTTCCGGAACGCAGGCACCAAGTCTTTCCAGCACAGATCGGGATTCTCCCGCAAAAACGTGACGAATTCCTGAACCCTGGGATTGTCGGAATCGATAATGCCTTCTGATTTTAGCTTTTTCCAAATGACTCTTCTCTGATCCATAATAGGTCCTCCTAACTGCTCAGTTCCGTAATAGGGCCTCCCAACTCAATAGGCCCTTCTAACTGAATAGGCCCTTCTAACTGAATAGGGCCTCCTAACTGCCCAAAGGTGTAGACGGCCCAAATAACATCGACTTCCGCCGTACTGTTGCCGGCGGCCTCAAGGTGATTGATCAGTAAATAGACGTCGTATTTGCTTGATGCACTTGTCCGCCAGTAGATCAGGTTATACGTCACTTGCGCAAGACCCGAGCCATCAACATTGGTAACCGCAATGCTCGGCAGGTAGATTTTTTTGCCCGGCTCGGAATTTTGTTCGACAAGAACCTGCCGTGTGCTCCCCGAAGGAATATCCGCCTCGCTGCCGCTGTTTACGGTTTCAAAATTGATTTTTGAAGAGGTGACTGCATTGTTCGCCAAACCGGACGTATCGATCAATTGACCGTTGGCACCGCCGCTATGATCATGGCCCGATCCATTGAAACGTACTTTATTTTCGGCAATGGCGGCATCCGTTCTGATATGGCTGTTTCCGACAATATTTGCATTGAGTTGGCCGTTGCCGGCCAATGCGACATCTAAACGCGCATCCAGACTGCCTGCTGTGCCCCGCGCTGCGGCGATCTCTGAAACGAGATTTGCAAGATTGATGTTTTTTTGCCGCCGGTCGGAAATCTGTCTGGACAGAATCGTCGGCGAACCCCCGATCCGGTTGATTTGCGCCAAAGGATAAAAAACGTGCGCCGGCACCGCAGCGGGCAAGCTGCTTGTGTTTTCAAGCATTCGCACGGCCCACTCACGTTTAATGCGCACACAGGTTTCGACGCCAATGGCGGGGTTGATCAAATTCGGATCTTCAGTCGAATCGACCTCACGTTCCCACACGTCAATATAAATCAAATCGCTCCGGTTTCCCGCAGGCGTGGTAAGCGGTGGAATGGGATCAACACCCCATTCGGCGGCCAGAGCCGGGTTGTTGTAAAGCGGTTGCGCCGTGTAGCGCATGTCACTCTCATTCAACACATCTAAGCCTTCAATCAGGAGACGGCCTGCCCCTTCGGCTGTGCCGTCTCCCCCGCGAATCAATAGATCATTTGGGTCTCCGACGGCTTCAATATTAAAGCCGTCGTTTCCATCCGGAACGCCGTTTCCGACAAACCAATTTAAAAAGGCCTGAAGTTCGTATCGCCGGATGTCTTCAAGTTCATTCCAGTCCGCGTCAACAATGGGGACGCCTTGCTGTAGTCGCACACCGACATAGTGTTTTAATCGATCAAATGTGTCTCTGGAAAAATTACCCATGATGCCTCCTCTTTATCCAAACAACTGAAAAACTAAAAATACAAACGGATCACGCGAATCAAAGTTGAGGTTTCTTCTTTGTGCAGCACGGGATGCCGAATGTTGTTGATCATCACTTCTGTCCCGTCCAAATCGGCAAACAGTCCGAATTCTCTCAATGGATAGTGCGTTAAGGGTGCGGTCGGCGCAGGGTAGCCGGGATTCAGCGTCGCGGTGATTTGCAAACGGCTGCCGGGTCCTACAATCACTTGATCGTTTTGATCCAGGTAAACGACATCCAGTTCCGAAAAAGGAATCAAGGGATTGTAGCGATTAAGCAGGCCCGTGGTTGTGCCCGGATGAGGCGTCGGAACGCCCTCCGTATCCCAGCGTGCCTCCCCTTGCCCGACACCCAGCCCTGTAATGCCTGCCGCCGTTTCATTCATCATAAACCCTGCCAGCAACAATCGGCAGCCGTCCAATATGGTATTGCTGCGCCAGCCGCGGTCTTCAATGACCCGGCCTTCGGCATCGTGTAGAATATCGCGGTAGATGCCTTTGATTCCCGAAACGATGTTTTCCATCCTTTATTCTCCTCCTTCCGGCACAAAATCTGTAGAGGCATCCGCCACACCAGACACCCTCTCCGGAATAGCGGCATCCAACATAAGATCACTGAGCCTGCGCTGCGGGACGAAGGCCGGGAAGTCCGTCGTGTAGATGTACTCTTTATAAATCGTGGGCGCGATGATAAACACGGCGCGGATCTGAATCGGTAGAAATTCTCTCAGGATGTTTTCGATCATCCTTTGGTTTTGCCGAATGCGTGATGTGTCTTCGGTATCGGGACTTAAATAGATGCCGATGGTGTCCCGTGCATACCAGGTCTCCGGATCGGGTTTGCCCTCCGGGCCCGTGTCATAGGTATAGCGTTGAAAATCATCATAGCTGCCGCGTTTTGCAATTTTTGCTAAGTTTTTGGTATCGACCGAAGTGGTGCCCGAATAGCGCAAATCGACGGTTTCCGTCGCGCCGTAGACCTCGCTTGCATAGCCCAGCGCTTCATTGGAATGATAGGTGAGCCGTGTAATCCCGTCGATCAAAAAAGGAAATGGATCACGTTGAGAATAGGGGTTCTCTGTGATCTGCTCGATATTGTCCACACTCGGCACGGGCGTATCCCGCAGGATGCCGCGCCAAATCGACCAGCTTTGATTGCGGTTTGAACTCCAATAGAGTTCCATTTCACCTGCGGCATTCAAAAAGAGCGCAGGTTCTCGGTCTTGATCATCGGCTGTGGGTTTTGAAAGCGTAAACACCGGACTCCAGTCCGGTGGGCGATTGACGTACCAGGTCAAAAAATCCGTGACGACGGGCAAGACCGTGGTATCGACGGTGAAGTGATCCGGAAAAGCTTCACTCCAGCTATGTATCCAGGTAAAGGTGTTGGGATCAATGTTCGCGGCGATACGATAGGCGATTTCCCAGCGGGTTTGATTGGGCTGGCCCGTTTTGACCTTTCGTGTCCAGAAGACCCAAATTTTGGGCGCACCGTCGCCGGATGCTGTGCCCGGCTGAAAAAAGACAAAAAGGTCGGTCTGCACGACGGGATCTTCGCCCGCATCCGTGGGCATGGTGTGAGCTGCGGCAATATTCCAACGATTGTTTTCCTGTCGCAGGAATTTAATCTGCCAGGTTTCCCCCTTTTTTTCGAGCCAAAAAAGCCAGAGGTGGTTGGTATGGTCAATGATCGCAAAGGGGCGTTTTTGTGAAGCCGCAGGGTCGCCAAAAACTTGCGCTTCAGTCCATACGCCCGCTTCATAAATTTGATAATGAATTTGATGCTGTTTATTTGTTGCATCGAATGAATCCCAAAATAACCACAGGGCATCGCCTTTCACCACGGCCGTGGGGTGTTTGTCAATGCGCGGACCGTTTGTGATGCGCTTGCTGGGCGACCAACGGGTGACATCGAGTTGTCCAACGCCGGGCAAGACGGTATAGCGTTCGTGGTTTTCAAGATCTTGAATCAGCCATTCGTCTTCATTTTTAATCACCCGGGCATTCAAGGAAAGTGTGTAACCTGCGCCTTCAAAGGCTTGTTGCAGCGCGTAAGTCATGCTTTCGTCATTCAGGCTGTCTTCAAAAGTGCCCGGGATGTCAAAAACAGAAAGGGTTTTAAACCACAGATCCCAACGTCCGTTTCTGAGTGTATGGAAGAAAAACCGGCGCGTGCCTGTGTTGTCGATGACGGAAGACGGGCGGCCGTCGTAGGCAAAACCTAAAGAAAAGGGCTCAACGGCATTTGACCAAAGTCCCGCACTGCGTTCCCGTTTTATCCAGATATTCAAACGTTCGGCTTGATTGGATCTTGCAACATTGTGCACAAATTCCTTCGCCCGGCTCTCCCATCCCAAAATACGCTTCACCGTGGCTTCAACCGAAGGAATCAGTCCGACGGTTTGATAAACGGACACCGCATCGCGCAGTTCGTTGCGCTGGGCATCATATTCCAGACGATTGTCCGTGCGCCAGCCGATCCATTCGGCAAGCAGGGGAAGAAGTGCGCCGTCAACGTTTTGCACATCCGCAAAATCCGGGACGGTTTTCGCGAAGCTGAGCCATTGATCCAATTGCCCGCCCGGCAGATCCAAAAACCGGCGGAGTTGACCGCGTTTTTTGTCAAGCGTCAACATGTCCGGCGGAGGGTTTTTCGCTAGGGCCGTGTCGTAGCGGTGATAAATCCCCGGAAGCAAATCATACATCTGTCCGGCCGAATTGTTCGGACCGGTCGCCATGGCCGACACGCGATTTTGCTTGTCGATTTCATATTCCGGCGGATCCTTGCGATAGGGAAAAAGCGCGTAATAATAAACGGTTTCCGCCTTCAGCGGCCCATCGGAGATGCTCGTGAAATCCTCGGCTTCTGCGACAAAGTCCCCGTCTTCCGGGCCTGTGGGATAGCTTCGCTCACGACGCATAATGCGCAGACCCGGGAATTGCGCGGCATCCGGGTTTTCCCACGACAGTTCAATCCGGTTCCCGTAGGGGTGCGGTGTGGCCCTAATTCGATTCAGGCGCAGGCTCAAAGGCTTCCTCCGGAGGTGACGACCCTTGCCCCCTTGGCGTAATCCGCCGTTGCCGCAGGGATCTCGGGAATTTCATTACTGCCGAGCACGATTTTTCCTTCCACATGGATGATGTCCGCCGCTTCCTCATCAGTGCGAAACTCCGAAATATTCACCCCTTTCACGCCATCAATGGCTTCGATGGCTTCATAAAACTTGCTAAGATAAAGCGTCTGCGCAAAATCCACGGCGTCAAAAGCGAGCAGCGCGGCGACAGCCTCTTCGACCTTTTCCCGGATTTCGTTAGCGGAATAATAGCTTTCGACATCGACTTCCGCCGTAACGTAGATCCGCACATAATCCACATCCTGGATTTCGATGAGCGTGGAAACCGGTCGTTTGTCTTCAAAATAGGCGAGCAGATCGGCTTCCAATACGTCGCTCACATGGCCGCCGCCCTCGGGTGCGACAAAGAGCGTCACGGTATTCCAATTGCTGCCCTCGGCCCGGACTTTGCCGACGCCCGTAAATTCAAGCGCGAGCGCCTCGTAATCGTCCGCCGTCACCGCCCGTTTGAGGGAGCGGAAGACACTCGGCGCGGCACGCACGGCATTTTCGATCGTTTCCCGTTCTGCGCCGCCGGTGGCCGCCTCGGCATTTGTCACCTTCGCCCCGATCAAAGACAACTGCGGGGCATCCACAATTGTTTGAATCGTGTTCGCCGGCACATTGCCTTTCAATCCTCCGCCGACCCGATAGCTCACACGGATTTCCGCACCGGGCGGGGGAATCGCGCCAAAAGCGCCGTCACCGAACATCACCGCGGCTTGATCATTTTCGTCAATTTGAATCACATAATCCTGTTGCCCCTCACGGCTGAAAGATAGGCTTTCCCGTAACGTCCATTCTTCGATGAGTCCGCCCAATTCCGTGAGCAAAATGATGTCTTTCTGAACCTGTGAGCCTTGGCCCGGCGATCTTAAAATGAGTCCGGCATGAACCAGCATATATTGTTGATTGATGCTGCCGTCCGAAGTGCCCAGAACTTCGTCTTTAATCAGCCGACCTTCTTCGACGGGAATATTTTCGATGATTTTCCTGCCGCCGACGGGTGTTAGTGTGCTGCAATCAACATCCATCGTGACTTCGCGCGTATATTCAAAGCGCACGCCGGGGGTGTCGGGTTGACTCTTTGTGGCAAAGGCGTCCCCTTTTTGAATACTGATGATGTCATTGCAGGTATCGGGAAGCGTGAGCGTTAATGCCGCAGAAGCCGGGGCGGCGGTGGCCAATTTGTAGCCGATGAGTCGCAAGTGTTGAATGATGCTGCGGCGCGTTTGTGCGGTGCTGAGAAAACTTTCGTTGACCGCACGATCCTGATAATAACTCAGGATGTCGCCCATGTGGGCAAAGAGTTCAAGCATAACGCGGCCAAAATCCGCCTCGGATTCGTACGTCTTCCATTCGGGCAGCTTTGCCGGAATTTGATCCAGCATCGACTTGAGCAGGCTGTCGTAATCCCGCGCCATGTAGTCAATGCTTGCGCGTCCTGTTGATTTTTTGATTTCGGCCATCATCTCACCCTTTTATTTAAAATGAATGCGCACTTGCTTTTTCGATAAATCGGCCTTTTTCGTATAAGCGATTTCAATCGTGACGGTCTCCTCTTCAGAACTGACATCGACGCCGTCAACAATAATGTCATCGTCCAACCAGCGTGTGAGCGCCTGTCCGACGGTGAATTCCATCGCCGTCGCGAGCACGGTGTTATTCGGCTCAAAGACCAGGTTGAAGAGACCGCAGCCAAAAGTCGGTAGATTCACGCGCTCCCCCGGCGCGGTAAACAAGACTTGAATGATTTTTCCACGGATGGCGTCATCCCCGCCGCTGATACCGACCCGTCCCGCCTCGTCGATGCCGAAGGGAAAAGCAAAGCTGTCTTTTTCCTCAATCAACATGTCTTACTCCACCAAGTCCATGCCGTCATTGCGCTGCGTAAACACCACGTCGGACTGCGTGGCACTGCTGCCCGAAACCGTGGCGTTGATATCACCCGAAGTCTGCACACCTTTGATCTCCATATTGGAAATAATGTGATTGATGACGCCGGTTGAAATGGCGAAGGCCAACTTCTTCCAACTGTCGCGTATCTTTTCCATGTCCTCCGCCGGTGTGCCGCTCAAAGGAGGTGAAAGCTGTTTGTCGATTTCGTCATAAATGGCTTTGGCCATGCCGGTGTTTGCTTGGGTTGTTCCGATTGCAAGCGCCATCTTTATTCCACCTTGTTTGTGAGCGAGAGCGCCGGGTCCATCACCAAGGGCGCGCCGGGGAGAGGCGGTGTGGTCGGTGCACCCATGTTGCCCGTGTGCATGTGCGTGGAAAAGGTGCCGTTGATCCAGGTTTCCAGCGCCGTTTTCAGTTGATTGCCCAACACCAGCGGCTCACTCGCGTTTTCGCCGACTTTAATGCTGCTGCTTTTAATCGTGACGGTTGAGGCATCCATCGTAATGACATTGCCGTTTTTGTCCTCGATGACGATGCCGCTGCTGTCCAGCGTGACGGTGTTGCCGTTTTTCCCGTCCGTAATTTTGATGCCGTCCTGGTTCATCGTGAAGACTTGGCCGTTTTCCGCTTCCACCAAGAGCACCATTTCTTCCCCGTCCGCATCTTCGAGCTGAATCGTGTGTCCCTTCAGGGTTTTGATGATTTTGCGCGTGGGCGGCGACGGAATGCCGCCTTCTTCCGAACCTGCCGCATCGTTGGGTTTGGGGACTTCCGACGTTCCGCCGGGTTTGCTCCAAAAGGTGCCGACCCAAATGGGAAATTCCAGATCGCCTTCTTCAAACTCCACCCACACGCCTGCGTCAATTTCCGGAATGAAAAAAAAGCCCCGATCCGTCATACCGCCGTAAGGGACGCAGGGCATCGCCCAGCCCGTGACCACTTCTTCGCCCAGCACGCTCGGCACCTTCAGTTTAAGACGCCCGAGTTGCTCCGGGTCGTCGTTTTCAACCACAAAGGCCCGGTACTTGCCGTAAAAACGCTGCTCGACTTTTTGAATGAGGTTGGCGACCGCCTTGTCTAAATCCATCCCGATTCCTACAATAATCCGCCCGAAAGACCCGAAGATTCACCCGAAAAATCTTCCGTCCCGGTCGGCATGATGCCGTTGCGTTTCACTTTAAAAGACTGCGTCAAGCCCTCTGCCGTCATGCGGTGCGTGACTTGTGTAACATAATATATTCCGCTGTGAGTTTCTCCGATGCCCTTGATCGTCACGGTGCCGCGCGGTTTTAAAAGATGCCCGTATTGACCGCCGGCGATTGTGCCTTCTCCGGTGACAAACCAGGCGGCCTCGTGATAGAGGCCTTGACACAGCGCCGACATCTCCGGATTGCCCGTGGTCGCGTTTTTGCCGATGAAGAACCGCCCCGGAGGCATGCCGCTGCCGAGCAGGCTTTCCGCATCGGCCTGGCCCAGGGCCGTTTGCCGGCTCGATGCCGCCACGGCTTCGAGAATTTCCTTGTTGCTCCGGTCGACTTGAAGCATCTCGATATTAGCCGGATTCAAACCGTTTACATCGAGCGAAAACTGCGTCACATTGCTTTCCGCGCCGAAGTGCAGGGCCAAAAGCGGCTGCGGTGCGGCATCGATTTGCGGGGGACGGAAGTAGCCCGTCGTGCCCTCGACATAACATTCAAAGCCGTTTCGGAGCGCAAGCCGTTTTAAGAATTGAATGTCGGTTTCGCGTTGAATGACGGTTGAAACGGCTTCGTCATGCACGATATCCGTCGCCTCCACTTCGGGGGTTAAACCGTAGTTGCCGAAGATCTCCGTCGCGATGTCGCTGTCCGTTTTGTTCGGCCAGTCCTTCAGTTTTTCTTCCCGGTCCATCAAGACGCTGCGATCCATGCCCCAGATTTCAAGCGTGCTTTGCGCGGCGTCGGTTTCAAACACGGGTTTCACATGGGTAATGACCCCGGATATGACTTCTTCCATCCCATCGCCGAATCCGGCGCGGATGGCCACTTCCTTCCAAATCTGTAGCCGATCATCGTCCAAGTGCCACCACAGCCCCTCACCGCTTTGTCCGGTCGCAAACTGTATGCGGAACAGACCGGCCAGTTCCTCATCCAATTCAATCTCAACATGATTGAGATCGGGATAAAGATCGTCAATTTCAGTCCCTTCGATTTCAATTATAAAATTTTCGTTCTCAGGCATACCCGACCTAACCCACAATATTTGGGGGAATGATGATCTGCTTTCCCACACGGCCCACGGATTCCGGCGGACCGACGGTAAATGAAAGCCCGGAAATTTGCGCCGCGAGCGCTTCCTCATCGACATTCATCACATTGTGTCGAACGATCAACACATAACGATATTCCGGCACTTTCACGGTCACTTCATTCAAGCCGACGGAACGTACACGATCCACCAGTGCCGTTTCTTCCTTCGCAAGCTGCGCCCTTTCCACCCCCACGGTTTTTTGCACGGCACTCAATAATCCCACCCAAAAAGGTTCCGGGGTTTCCTCATCGACGGTGAGCGGAAAGCGCGTGGTTTTCACCGGATCTTTTCCCAAGAGGGCCTGCGGCAGCATAAACTCCGGATTGGCGTCACAGATGCGCCACCACTTTTGCGGCTGTTTGTAATATTTATAGGCCAGGTGATCCAGGCGGTCGGGTTCTTCCACCGTGTGAAGAAACGTGCCCGAAACCTCCGGCAGCAGGCGAAGGGCCTTGGATTGCGCCGACCGGCCTTCCGCATCGGCGGTAACGACATCATCCAATTTTCTATAACGTGAACGCTTTGAAAACATCGCTTGCTCCTAACCGGGAATGACCACGTCGGCAATGTCGGCAATATTCGCCAAATTCAGCACGGACATCGCTTCTTTCATGACCTTGGTATATTTGTAGGCCAGGTTTTTCCCTTCGATGACTTTCATGCTCACCGAAGCCGTCGCGCGAATGGGGTTTAAGTCCGTGCTGAATTCTGTCTCCGTAATATTGAGCTGTTCAAGGTTGACCGGCCATACCCGTTTGCGCCCCCAAATAAACAGCACAAGCGGCGGATTTGCGCCTTTGGTAAAACTAAAACCGCCGGATGACCCGAGCAAAGAGCCGAGTGCCTGCCCGATCAGACTTTCCTCTTTGGGATGCACCATGAGCTCCAGCGTGGACAGCTGGGGGGCGATGCCGAATTGTTCAGTAATGGCATCGCCGTCATTCAAATCGTCCGTGGCATCCAGGCGGATATCAAAGCTGATGGACTCTTCCGGAATCGCCACTTGCTGTTGTTCTTGAATCTTGAGCAAATCCGATTCGGTATGATGCAGGGTTTGGTTTCTCGGGGTCGTTGCCGTTTCCCCCGGCACCGAAAAGGTGAGGCTGCGATTGCGCGTGAGTTCGATAGGGTTGAATTGAAACACCACAAACAAGGGCGGAAGACTGAGGCCATATTCCACAAAAGCCCCCCGTAAAATCTTGGGTTTGTTGCTAAAACCGGACATTCCTTAAGTCTTTCTTAATCTTTTATCTATGATGAACGTTTACCACGATCTTTTTCAAGACAAGTCCATCGCAAGTGTCGTGTAAGAATCAGCATTCAACAGTGGATCTGTTCCAGCACCTGGGTAAGTCGGACTAGAACCTGAGGCACCATGCCACCCCGAATATTCATCTACGGTAAATCTGGAGAATCTCGCATGTAAGGATTCGTGAAGCACGCATCCCGCCTGATATCTCCAGTCTGTTCCAGGAGTGAGAGTCGCGTTTCTGCAAATCGTCGCATCACGCGAACCTGCGACAGCATAGCCACAGGGGCTTGTCGCGCATGTTGCATCGGCAGCCCCTGCACATCTAAAGGAAATGGTGCTCATTTCGTTGTAAGCAGCACGGAGCCTCCCAAGAATGAGTGGCGCGTTTGCTGCGACACCATAAGTCGGTCCAAAGTTACGGCGCAGACTCCGTATGGCCCTCCTCGATAATGGACTTGCTCTGAGTTGGGGGATGGCTTTACTGAGCCATCCTCTGGCGTTGAATATTGCCTGGTGAATCGTGCGTCTTTCAGCATTTGTGCAACCGGGGTTGCTACCCAATCGTTGAATCCCTAAGCCTCCAGAAATGTGGCTTCCCTTTCCGCCCTGTTGCACGACATGGGTCAATTCGTGCGCCATGAGATTTTTATCGTTTTCGGAAGCCCCTTTGCCCAACCAGATATGATGGCCGGATGTAAAGGCTCTGGCCTGAATTTGTGCCGCACTTTGCTGTGATGCAGCGTCATCGTGAATGCGAACCTGACTAAAATCGCTCCCAAAACGCGGTTCCATAAACTGCCGCGTGGACAAAGAAAGCGCCTGCCCGCCGCTTTTGGAAATCCGAAAATCCGGACCGGGATCAAATCCGGCATCTGCGGCCGTGGAGATGCGTTGGATTTTGGCCTGGATCGTCTCCTCCTCTTCCTCCTCGGTTTGCCTCACAATGTCCGGCATGCGCATGACTTGCGCCGCAACCCGGTCGGCTTCTTTTTCATAACGGTCACCGGCCGCACCGACCTTGAGTTTGGCTTGTATGCCCTGCTCTTCTTTTTTGGCACAGCTTGCGCAAGTGCCCCCGCAGTCACATTTTCGCTGAATGCGGGGGCGACCCCCCTCATACGCCGAAAGGGCCTGAATGCAGCGGTTCCCCAGACTTCTTTGCAGTACACACGGCGCATTGCGTTGCAGGCGGAGGGGTGTGCTTGCCTTTGTCGCGGGCTTGCGCCCGTTTGCAGGCTTTAAAACACTGATTGATTCCCCCTTGCCTTCCGTTTTGCGTGTTTTCATAATTTACACCTCTTAGCTCCCGATATTCTGCTCAAGCAGACTTTTTTTGATAAGTGCTTTCGTTCCACATCTTCCCGATTTTTTCATATTCCCGTTTTGTCCCGTGCATCAAATGCCGCATGCCGATGGCCGTCCCTTCTTCCGCCGCGCAAAAGGCCGCATTTAAGATGATGTTTTTGATGTTGCCGCCCGCAACTTGCACCCGTTTCGCCAGAAAGTCAAAATCGATGTCGTCATCCAGGGGCGCAGCTTCGGGGAAATGGCCCTTCCAGATCTTGAGGCGGCTTTCAAGATCTGGAAAAGGAAATTCCACAATAAAACGAATGCGGCGGGTAAAGGCCTCGTCCATGTTATCGCGTAAGTTGGTGGCGAGGATGACGACCCCTTCGTATTCTTCCATCTTTTGCAAGAGATAGCCGGTTTCGATGTTGGCGTAGCGGTCGTGGGCGTCCGAGACTTCCGTGCGTTTTCCAAAGAGGGCGTCGGCCTCGTCGAAAAAAAGAATGGCGTTGCTTGTTTCCGCCTCGTGAAATATTTTGGAGAGGTTTTTCTCCGTCTCGCCGATGTACTTGCTGACAATGCTTGAGAGGTCGATTTTGTAGAGATCCAGTTGCAATGCCTTTGCAATGACCTCGGCCGCCATGGTTTTCCCTGTGCCGGGCGGCCCGGAAAAGAGTACGCTCAGGCCCTTGCCGCGGGAAAGCTTGCCGGAAAAACCCCATGCACTGAAGACTTGCGCGCGATGTTTGACCTGTTGGCAAAGTTCCTTCAATTGCGCAAGTGGGCCTTCCGGCAAGACGATGTCTTGCCAGCCGCAGCGCGGCGAAATCTTGAGGGAGAGTGCCTGGAGTTGCGGGTTCGACTGTTTTCGGCAGGCGGCATACAGCGCGGCGCGCGTGATTTCCGGCCGCCCGGCGGAATCACTCGCCTGATTGAGCGCAAAGCGCACAGCGTCCTGAATCTGTCCCGGCGTCAGCCGGAAGCGGCCCGCCAACGCACCGGCCCAGCGTTTTTCCGCTTCGCAGTTCACGGCGCCGAGCGCCGCCTCCCAGGCCTGTGTGCGAAGAGCGGCATCCGGCAGGGCAAGCGCAACACCGTGAAAGGCCGTCTCCCGGAAGACATTTGTCCCTGCGCAGGGCAAGTCGCTGGAGAAAAAGGTCAGCCAGCCGTATTTTTGAATCGCCTCCGCCAGTTTTTTCAGCCGCGCCGGGCCGGAACCGGCATCCTTCACCCAGGGGTCGATGCGGTCAAAATAAAGCGCGGCCTGCTGCAGCAGTCCCTCCCGGAAGGCCAAGTGCAGCAAGGCATCCCATTCATCCGCGTTTGCCGGAAATTGCGGCACATCGATCACGAGCAGGGGACAGGAGATCTGCTTGCAGAGCGCAGCCGCCAGGGTCTTTTTCCCGACGCCGGGCGGGCCGTAAAAATGAAAGGTTAATTTTTTGCGCGCGGCGGCGTCGGAGGCAAAGTGCGTTTTCAACACGCCGGAGAGATGCGCGCAGATCCCGGCATCGATGGCCAAGTCCTCCGGAGCAGGAGTTTCAGGATGTGCCGGATAAAGGCGCGCCATGCCCGCCAGGCGATCATCCAGGCCGTGGTTACCTAAGAGATCGTTCAAAATCCGGGGGTCCAACTTTAAAAAGCGCGCCAAATCACTCGCACCGGAGGGACTTTGCGGGTCATCCACTTCGCACAACAGGCCCGCGCGGAACAAGGGAGCCTGTTGTGTGAACACCGCCCGCGCGCGCCAGCGCGCGGGCACGGAAGAGCAGAGAAGATCCAAAACGAGGTCAACACTGGGTTTTTTCCGCGTGATGTCGTCCTGCAAGTAAGCATAGAGCGTGTCGTATTTGCGATGCAGTTCCGGCGCAAGACAAATGACCACCACCTGCAACTCAAAGGGCGACAAGCCAAAGATATGCGCCAGCCGGGGCAAGGCCAGGAAGGTCCCTGCCGCAATGCTGCGTTTAACCCGGTCTTGAATCTGCTGCTGCAGGCTTTCGATGGCCTTTCGCATGCGCGCCGTTCCGGGGTCATCCGGAACGGCCGCGCCCTTTGCCTGCAGCAGATGATCGATTTCTTCATTGGAAATATAGAGGGGCGGCGAAAGCGGCGCGCCCTTTGATGTTTCCATTTGCCGCGCCCGACCCTGCAAGACGTGTTTGCGGAGGGCGATAATCAGATCCAGTTTTTTGAGTTCGTCCTCAAGGTGGGCTTCATTCGTCGCATAAGTGGAAAGCGCTGCCTCGTTTTTTCTCAAAGATTGCACCGTCATGTTGTCACCTCGAAGAAAAAGGTCTTTCGGAATACATGCGACACATCCACGCGGATTTCATGAAAACCGGGCGCGAGATCGCCGGGCAACGTGACGTCGAAGCTGTTCCCGGTAATCGCCTGCCCACTCACTACCGGTTGTCGCATGATTGTGACATAGGCCTGCCACCCATCCAAATACGCACCTTGGAAGGTAATTGTTGATCCGGCGACGGCGCTTTCCGGGTTTACGCCCTCGACTACGGGGGGCCGATAAGGCGCGCGCACATCGGGGATGCCGACCTGCCGCACCCGGTTGGCCATCGCGCGTTCGCTTTCTGTAAGCATGTCGATTTGCACGACGGACACCTCGTACAAAACCGAAAGCCGAAAGGGCTGTGTGAAGGTATTCCAAACCCGGCTCATTTCTTCCAAGTCCAAGGTATTGAGCATGATCTTAATCTGATGGCGCGCGTCTAAAAGACCGTCCGCGAGGTAGTCTTGCGAAACGATGGCATTTTCGTAAAAGACACGCATGGCATCGCCTAAGATTTCATGGGCGGTGCTGTTGCCGGTCTGCGGATCGTTTTGCGCATAGGGGGTCATCAGGTAAAACAAATTCAAGGACAAGGGCGGCGGCACCAGTTGTCCGGGTTCGCCCTGCTTGACCTGCCAGTCCAGATTTTTCAGGGACGGGTTTTCCTGCGCCTTGTACAAAAAGAGGTTCACGCGGCGACTGCCGCCGCCCGGCTCGTCCGGCGCCATGATGGTCACGGGCACGTTGGGGGTAATCGTCATCTCGCCCACCAACAGGTTGCGCAGCGATTCGCTCACCATGCCGATTGCGGTTGAGGCGCTCATCGCAAGATCCTCAATCGCAGTGCGGCGTGGCTCAGGTAGCGCCGCGCCCAAAACGCCGGGGGTGTTTTGCTTTGAGGCGGCGCCTGTTTCAGGATCACGGCCGGCGGGGCTTGCGGTTCCCGATTCTTATCGGTCCTTAGCTGCGCTTGTTCCGCTTCCCTTGCCTGTTGATTTTTTTCAAATGTGCGCAGCGTTTCACGCAATTGCCGGATCTGCGCGTGCGGATCGGGCCGCGAGGGTTTTGCCGCCGCAGAGAACGCGGGATTAAAGGTGTCCGCCCGGTCGTTCCAAGTTTTCCGAATGTCCGACCCGCCTTCGATTGTTTGTTGATGCGCACTGCGCGGCCGAAGGCCTTGCTCCGGGCGCGGTTGCAGCAGCAGGCCTGCCGCCGGGGCCAAACCGGGCATCTTTTCCGTTTTTTCTTCAGGAAGCATCTCTTCGGAAGCAGGGCTTTTCTTGTTTTCAATATGCGTCAGCTCAGGCGTATCCGGCCCGGACATCACTTCCCTTGCACCCTGCTTGACCGGCCTTGCTTTTTGTGTCGCGGAAAACAGGTCTTGTTCGTCCGCCTTTTTTGCTTCCGATGCCTCAGGCTTTAACGCGGGGAAAACTTGCGGGCGTTTGGAAAATCCCGGGATCGCAACCTTTGTCTTTTCCGCGGGCACGGAAGATAGCGCAGGCAAGCCATTGTTTTGGATATCAAGGGCCTCAACACCGGCCTGTTCCCTTGCCCGGCGTGTTTTGTTGTCCACAGGCGGACGGGCCTCAGGTGACGTGACGAAAGAGATGGAACGCGTTTGCTTGAATCCAGAGGGCGGCGGCGCAATGCGATGCAAGGGGCCGGGGTGCGCCGCACCTTGCGCTTCAACCGGATGCGGAGAGGGGCTTTCGGTCACAGAGCCGTCCCGGTCTGCAAGGCCGGCCGTTCCGGTTTTTGCCGGCACGGCTTCCCGAAGACCCGCCCGGTAACGAAAGCCGAAGGGGGGCAGTGTTTGCGCAAAGCGCAGGGGGGCTTCCTTCGCCTCCGGCATGCCGAGCAACATGCGCACACCCGGGCGATAGCGGAAGCCCTTGCCGCCGTCCAAAAGCTGGGCCTTCAAAAAACCGGGGGGTTCTATCGGATTTTCAGACGGCATTGTTCAGCCTTTCGATTTCATCGGCAAGCATTTCGATGTAATCCCGCCGCCGGGTTTTGGGCATGTCCATGATTTCCCGCTCGCTCCAGTGGTAGTGGTAGGCCAAATAATGCACTTCACGGTAGAGCAGGTCGCGGCTGCTTCTCAATTCACCGAAAAAGAAATCCTGAGGATCAAACGGCGCAGCGAATTCCCGGCCGCATTCCGGACATTGCGTGTTCAACGCCAATTCAATCTTTGGACTCAGCGCGCTCATGGCCTTTTCGATTTCAAACCGGGCCTTTGGCAACAGCTTGCCGATCATCTCGCGGTTTGGATCTTTGTTTGGGCCGATGGAAATCAGACAGCGTTCAAGCAGCCAATTTAAGGCACGGGCCTCATTTTGCGCCAGCAGCGGGGAGATCACTTCCTGATCCGCCCCGGTCGGCAAACGGAACACAACTTCGTCATACATCAGATCACCTTCTTTGAAGGCTGCGTCCTCCGAAAGCGGGATACGGTAATGCGGCCCTTTATCCACGGAAGGCGTGACCGGAAGATCGGTGAGTGAAAAGTCGATATCCGCTTTTTTTCCGCAATCCGGCCAGGGACAGGGCAGGGTGGCCCGCACTTCTGTGCCGAAGGTGAGTTCCCTGAGTTTCAGCAGCAGGTACTGACGATCTGCGACGAGCAGGTTGCGGCAGAGGCTTTCGGAAATTTCCGTGATTTCTCCGATCTGCAACAGGCAGCGATGCAAGATCGTCGTCACCAGGGATGCGCTTTCGCGCCGCTTGTTTTCGGCAAGCAGCATCTCTTCTCTTCCGGTGAGGGTTTTGAGCACGACCTTTTGATGAAGCCGACCGCGGTCATCTGTCCATCCGCCGGGCAGCAGTGCTTCAAGCTGTTCCATGTGCGCCCTTCAGGGGCCGAAAAACCGCAAAGAGCAGGCCGCTCCATCCCTTTCGACGCGCCGCTGCGGCCGACCCCTTCCTCCTTAATTATGTCTCTGTCGGCTCGGTAACTGAGATATCGCGCTGCCAGCCTTCGTTTTCCAGCTTGATGGTCTGGATCATGATGGCGTTGCCGCTCGCGTCCAGCTCCGGCAGGGCCTGGTATTCGGACACCCAACAGCGGAAGACGTTGTAAGACAACACCTTTTGCCCCCCCAAGTTGAAGACGTCAATTGTGATATCTTTTCTGAAATTTTTCAGGGACATTGAGGCGTCTCCCTCAAAATTGTTGACCAGGTTGGCCCACTCTTCAAAAGTCGTATCATGGGTCACACCGGCATCCAGCGTCACGGCTTCGTAAGAGGTTTTTCCCGGAATTTTCCGGCCCGTGCTGGGATCGCCGCCTTCCCGCCAGTCGCTGCTTTCGGTGGTCTTTTTGAGGGCGCTGCACTTGCTCAAGCCGGCGACATATTGGCCGTCCCACTTGATTTTAAATTTGAAATTCCGGTAGGGATCAAAACGCTGCGCATTGACCGTAAACTTTGCCATCTTTTTTCCTCCTTAAATACTGAATCAAATCAAGCTTACGAAGATTCTCCGGCCTTCTGGCTGATTTTCACCACGACGAATTCCGCAGGTTTCAGCGGCGCGAAACCCACAAGCACGTTCACGATGCCCAAATCAATGTCGGCCTGGGTTGTCGTTTCGCCGTCACATTTCACAAAAAATGCCTTGGACGGGGAGGCGCCCTGAAAGGCGCCCTGCCGGAAAAGCGTGGTCATAAACGAACCGATGTTCAGCCGGAGCGCAGCCCAAAGGTCTTCATCGTTCGGTTCAAACACCGCCCATTGAATGCCGTTGTAGATGCTCACCCGCAACATGATGGCTGTGCGGCGCACGGGCACGTATTTGTATTCGGGATCGGAGCTGACGGTGCGCGCCCCCCAGGAGACGATGCCGGCGGAGGCGAAGCGGCGCAGGCAGTTTACATTGATTTTGTTGAGATTGCCTTGTTCGGTGTCGGTGAGATTGATACTCAGACCCACCGCACCGTTGATGGTCGCCTCCGTACCCGCGGGCGCTTTCCAAACGCCGCGTTTGCCGTCGATGCGCGCAAACAAACCGGCGATGTACCCCGAGGGGGGCAGCAGGATCGGCTCCGGTGACGCGCCGGAAGGATCGAGCGCCTGAATCCAGGGAAAATAAACGGCACCATAGGAATTGGGGGCGGTCAGGGCATTCCGAAACGATTCGGCCTCCGAAGGCGCATCGTCGAATTGATCCATTTCCCCGATATAAAAAACATCCTGAAGGGGCCGGTTTTGACAATAGGCCATGCCTTGATCCACCATCGTTTCGGTGCCGACACCCGGCACGGCCAGGAGGCTGAAATCGGTTTTGTTGTCCAGCAACGTGAAGCCCGCGCTGTAGGAAAGTTCGGTCAAAGCCGCGCTGCCGTCGCTGCCCAAAGTGACCGCGGTGACGGGTGTTTCGACCGCGGCGTCTCCAATTTGAATCGAGTCCGCGTTTGCGGGGCGACGGACGGCGATCCCGTCTTCGGAATATCCGCCATTGCCTTCACCCAGTTTTAAACTGACCGCCGCGTTGGCCGAGGAGGCGTTTTGCACGCGAACGGAAGAAGTGGTCGAAGTGGTGCCCGAGGTTAAAAGCAAGTGCTCGTCCGCGGTGCCGGCGTCTTCGAGGGTACAAGTAAAACCGGTAAAGGCGGTGGGGTCGGTGCTGGTTTTAAGCCGCGTCAAGCCGGTGACCGCGGTTTGGATGGCCCCGGCCACGGCCGCCATCGTGCCGAGCGCCGCCGGAAGGGTGACCAACTGGTAGCCGTCGCCGTCGAGATTGATTTGGAAATTCAAATTCGTATCCGGCGGAACCGTGGGGCCGGTGTCTCCCCGGTGGAAGCCCTGCTGCAGACTGGTATTCGCCGCATCCACGGCGGCGTCGATCAAATTGGAATTCCGGCTCAGCACGTCCACCACGTAGTTTGGCGCACCTGAATCCATGCTCAAATTATCATGCACTTCCAGTGGCGCAATATTGGCAAAATCGTCCGGAACAAGGTCCACCGCCTCTTGTTTCCGTATGCTGATCCTGAAGGTGTTGCCGCTGTCGGTTGAACCGTCCTCGATCTGAAGATAGAGGAAATTGCCCCATGCGCCCTTGTTCTTGGCCGAGAAAGTCAGGCCCGCAAGGGGTGTGTCGGCGCGGTTTTCAACCGTGACGCTGGCAGTTTCCGCATCCGAACGCGTGATGCGCACGATATAACATTGGCGGCCCCCGTTATTAAAAAACTGAAAAACGCTCTCAGCCAAATAACCGTCATTCATGTAGCCGCCGTAATATTTTTGAAACTCCGTCCAACTGGTCACGCGCCGTGCTGCATCATCGGGCCCCATTTCCGCAAGGCCCACAAAAGCTGCGGTCGATGTGCTGGCGGACTCAATCGGACGAATTCCGCTCGATACTTCTTCTACATAAACGCCTGGGTATGACACGTTCGCCATTTGATCCCCCTCCTTAAGATTAGATGTGTGTGCTATTTTTTTGCTTTTTTCGCTTTGGCTTTCTTTGCACTTGGCGCTCTGTGCGCCCTTTTGGAGACCGCATTTAAGGCGATCACATGACGCCCCGTAAGCTTTTCGACCTTTGCATTATTGCTGATTTCGGTATCCGCAAGCTCGGTTGATGTGGCGCCCGGCGCAAGATGCAAAGACCGCCCGCTATTTAAACGCATTAATACAGGCCTGTTGGTCAGGTTTTTGATCTCGACAGACATAACTTTCCCCTCCTCCTTGAAAAATAAATATTCCCATCAGCGGTTACGATAAAACCGGGTCACTTCAGGAAGCTGTGATACGCTTTGGTAATCTATGTGCCTCTAGGAGAACAAGATAAGGCACTGTATAAAAACGAAATATTTATTTGCAAAGGATGTGCCCAAAACACTTACAAAAAACAACCTGTTTATCAAGCATTTATAAACTCAGCGTTCTGCCTTTGCAAAAAATGACCGCGGCTGTTTTTCTTCAAGTACGCTTCAAAATGAAGATATTCTTTTAAAATTAAAGATTTTTTAGTGCGACTTTTTTATCGCAGTAAATTGAGACAAATGCATGCCCCTTCGATCTTCAGACGCCTTGACATGTTTTTACCCCTCCCCTAGAGTGAGCAAAAAAACATAAGAGCCATTAACATCGATGAATATTGTTTATTTCGACCTGGAAACACAAAAGAGCGCGGATGAAGTGGGGGGCTGGGGCAACAAACAATTGATGCGTGTTTCTTTTGGCGTGACCTATTCGAGCACGTCAAAAACCTTTAAGGGCTTTGAAGAAGAGGACGTGCCTGCGCTGATTGCGGAACTCAAGTCCGCGGATCTTGTTGTGGGATACAATATCATCGGCTTTGACTACCCGGTGCTCTCGTATTACAGCGCACTCGATTTTTCAACTTTGCCTTCCTTTGACCTCATGGCGGATCTCAAAAAACGCACGGGGCTGCGGCTCAAGTTGGACAATGTCGCCGGGGCCACCCTGCACACGGGAAAATCCGCACACGGGCTGACGGCCCTCAAGTGGTTTCGGGAGGGCAAATTCGCCAAGATTGCGCTTTATTGCAAAGAAGACGTGCGCATTACCCGCAACCTCCATCTTTTTGGCTGCAAAAATCAATTTATTTATTATCACGATAAAAAAAATCAGCTCAAAAAAGTTGCCGTGGATTGGTAAATGCTCCGACCGCCCAAAATCGGCGATTTTGGGCGGTCGGAGCATTCTTCCATTTCATTTTCTCGCTATGTTATATTGATTGGCTTCGACAACAAGGACACGCTATCAAATGATCCCTTACCCCAATATCGATCCTGTCTTTTTCCGCATCGGGCCGCTCGCTTTTCGCTGGTACGGCATGATGTACGCCATTTCGTTTATTTCGGCGATTTTCATTATTCGTGCGGTTGCGGCGCGAAAAAAGCTGGCCATTACAAAAGAGCAGATCTCCGACCTGATGCTTTATGCCGCTATAGGGGTCATTTTGGGCGGTCGTCTCGGCTATGTTTTGTTTTACAACCCATCGTATTATTTTGAAAATCCCGCAAAAATCATCGCGGTTTGGGAAGGCGGCATGGCCTTTCACGGAGGATTGATCGGGGCAACCCTGGGCGGAATCTATTTTTGTAAACGTTTTGCTTTTCCCGTTTATCCTGTGGCCGATGTCGCCGTTGTCAGCCTGCCGCTCGGCCTGGGCCTGGGGCGTTTGGGCAATTTCATGAATGGGGAGTTGTTTGGACGGGAAACAAGCGTACCCTGGTGCATGATCTTTCCGGGCGGCGGGGATGTCTGCCGCCACCCCTCACAACTCTATGAAGCCGTATTGGAAGGCGCCGTGCTCTTTGTGATCCTCTGGGTGCTTTCAAAACGCAGGCTTGCGCCGGGCATCGTCTTTTGGGCCATGATCGCAAGCTACGGCGTTTTCCGGTTCTTGGTCGAATATACACGGGAACCCGATGCCCACATCGGTCTTTTGCTCGGCAATGCGTTTTCAATGGGACAACTGCTCAGCCTGCCCATGATTTTATTGGGGGGATTTATGATTTGGCGGCAGCACCGTGCATTTTCAAAGATTTCATCAGAGGGTCTTTAACCCTTCTTAAAAAATACCCGTGACGAGTTTGTTGACCACCGGAACCACGTTTTGCAGGGTGTAAGAGAGGGCAGGCAGCAAATAAAGCCCTAATAACCATTCCAGGCGAATGATCCAGCGATAGTGCAGTTTGCCTAAAAACTTCCCCGTGATGTGGTGGTTTCGATAACCGATTTTGATCAAAATAACCGCGCTGAACCAAAACAAATCCGAAAACCGGCGCAGCGAATATTCAGGGCGTCCCGAAGAAAAAGCGGAACCCGGCTCGGCATAATAGCGTTTTGGAAAATCAAGCACACGCAATTTGAAGGCATCATCCGCCTTAGGCGCGTCGATTAATCCTCCGCCTAAAAAATAAAGGAGCGTAAAAAAAAGGTTAATGCCAAGAGACCAGAGCAAAATCCAAGGAAGTTGCATGCCGAAGCCGGTTGTTGCCCACCAGATGACCCAAGCAGGTTGCGCAGAAAACCATTGCCACAGGGTTTTTCCTTGACGGATTTCATTCAATTCAAGCGTTTTAAGATCATAATAAGCACGATTTGCATCTTGAAGTTGCCGATTGCTGCGAAAGCTGCTTTCCAGGCTCGAAACAACATCGTTTAATTTTTCGATGCCTCCGAGTTTGACACGGTTTTCTTTTTTTTCACCGCCCGCTTTCCGGCTGCGCTCGATATCGAGAAAACTCCGCATTTTTTTATCGACATTATTTTGCCAAACCTTGAGTGGCGGAAGTTGCTGCCACCTTATTTTTAAGTTGTTAAAAAAAACATAAGACATCAAGAATTGCTGGTTGCTTCGAAGATCGGCTCCGGTGAAATCAACTCCCTGTTTAAATCGTGTGTCATAGACCGCCGTTTGCAATCGAAACTTGGTTCTCAAAAAGTAAGCATCCTGCTCGAAAGATACATCTTTAAAGAAAACACGGATAAAAATCGCATCGGAGAAATCAATGTTCTGTTCAAAAAAGATATCCTGAAAATGCGCATCCGAAATAATGGCGCGCCTAAAATCAATCCGGCCGACAATCACGGCGGGGCTTTCCGTGCTGTTAAAGTCAAGCTGTCCGATAATCGCATCCCTAAAATCCACGTATTCTCTAAAATCAATCATCTCAAGCGTGAGCCGTTTTTCAAACACGGTTGATGCAAAGTACGCCAGTTTGTGAAATATGCTGCGGGAAAAGTCGGCCAATGCCTTAAAGGTGGCGGCAGGGAAGAAGGCATTTTCGATAAAAACAGTGTCTTTGAAGCTTGCTTCGTGTTCGAAGGTCGTTGAAATAAAAGACGTTTTTTTATTAAAGACCGCCGACGAAAATGAGGTTTTATTTTTAAAGGATGCCAGATCAAAGATGGTTTCGCCTCCGAAGTTTGTTCCGCTAAAATCGGCAATCGCTTTAAATTGCGTCAATGCAAAGACAGATTTTTCTTTGAAAACGGCCTCATCGAAACCTATACCCTGACTAAAAATTGTCCCCGAAAAAGACGTTTTTCCTTTAAACAAGGTTTTTGAAAAAGAAACCGGCTGAAGAAAACGCGCGGCCTCCGCTTTTACCGCGTAGCGGGTTTCTCGATTTATGCTGATCTCAGAGTGAACAATGTCGATCTTGTTCCGAACAACAGGGATCTGAGTGAAATCCAAACCCTGCGTAATCGTCGAACCTTCAATACGAATATCATGATCCGTGTTTTTGATTATTTCAATCAAGTCCGCCCCGCTGATGAGAAGGCCTTTGACCGTCTCTCCTTTTTTAAATTTCAAAAAGAGTTCTTTTTTTTCGATTCGTTTCTGAGGATGTTCACGCGAGAAAACCGCCGTCGCACTGACAAGCGGAAAGAGTAGAAACACGATGAGGCAATGTTTAAAAGGTATTTTCATGCGTTTTTTATCCGTACAAATAAGCGCAGGCCGCCACTGCGGCAATGATACCGGCCAGATCTGCCGTCAGGCCCGCTGCCAGGGCATGCCGGGTTCTGCGTACTTGCACCGCGCCAAAATAGACCGCCAACACATAAAACGTCGTTTCCGTCGAACCTTGGAGCGTGCTGACCAAGTAGCCGATGTAGCTGTCCGGGCCGATGTCCGGATTATTGATTGTTTCAGCCACAAGGCCGTAGGCCCCGGAGCCGGAAAGCGGTCGCATCAAGGCCATCGGCAAAACTTCTGCCGGCAATCCGAAACCGGCGGTCAGCGGACTGAGCAGGGCGATGAAAAAATCCATCGCGCCGCTGCTGCGCAGCATGCCGACTGCGACAAGAATCGCGACTAAAAAAGGGATGATTTTTATCGCCACTTGAAAGCCTTCTTTTGCCCCCTCCACAAAGACTTCATAGATTTTAACACCGCGCACAAAACCGAAAGACAACAGGCCCAAGGTCAGCCCCGGAATAATCCAAGGCCCGATGGCCCTGCCGTACACGATAGCCAGGACAATGACGATGATCAAAGCAGCCGGCGCGACATAAGCCGTATGTTTTGCGTATGCCGTCCGGGATTCGGGCGGCAGATCCTCCGCTGTTTCATCTCTTTGATTCGGGTGAGCGGATGGAGCGAATGCCGGAACATCTCCCTTTGTCGGCTGTGGCGAAAACCGCTGATAACACTTTGCCGCAAAAATTGCGACCCCGGTTGAAATCAATGTGGCGAAAAGCGTCGTGGGCAATATTCCGGCGGGGTCATTCGAACCTGCCGCCGCACGCAAAGCAATGATGCCCGTCGGCAACAGTGTGACACCGGAGGTATTGATCGCCAAAAAGAGCACCATCGCATTGCTGGCCGTGCCCTTTTGAAAATTCAGCTTATCCAATTCCTGCATGGCGCGAATGCCGAAAGGCGTTGCGGCGTTGCCCAGGCCCAGGGCGTTGGCTGAGATATTCAGAATCATCGCCCCCATTGCGGGATGCGTTGAGGGCACATCGGGAAACAAACGCACCATCACGGGCCGCACCAGACGCGCGATCATTTGCAACAGCCCCCCGGCCTCGGCCACCTTCATCAGGCCTAGAAAAAAAGCCATCACGCCGATCAGGCCCAGCGCCAACTCCACCGCACCCTTTGCCGATTGCATCATGCCTTCGGTCAAAAGCTGCATGGGTGAAACAAGATCGGCGGCGGGAAACCCGGTCAAGTGATGATACGCAGTATAAGAAAAGGCAATAAAGATCAGGAAATAAAAAATGAGATTCATTCAGAGGCCGCCACAAGAGGATGAAGCGTATTATACCGATTTAACACGCAGCGCGAAACCTGAGGACGCTTTGATTTCAAACAAGATGCATGATGTGAATCGGGTGCATCCGCACCTTTATATTTCAATATAGGATATTTTGACTTTCATCTATTCGAGCATATGCAAGTTTTTTGGGTTTTCCGAATAAATACCCTTGGATCAAATGGATGCCGATTTCTTCGACCATCGCAAGCTCACGTTCCGTCTCGATGCCCTCCGCAATAATGTCTTTTTTTGTATAGTTCCGCAGGGTTTTCACCAGGTCGCACAAAAACTGCTTAAATTTATCAGAGGCATCGGCGCGCAAGATCGCCGAACGATCAATTTTAATGTATTCCGGGACGAGTTGGGAAAGGAAAGACAGGGAAACAAAGCCGGCACCAAAATCGTCAACCGCAAATTGATACCCCGAATTTCGCCAACGCCCAGCCTCACTGAGATGGCTTTCAATATCATGCAAGGCTTCAAGTTCTGAAATTTCAAGGATAATTTCCAGGCCGGGCGGAATGGGGAAGGCCTCCAAGTGGCTCAGTAAATCAAAATCAACATTGATAAAAATCCGTGAAAGGCCTTCCCGTTTTGCGGCAGCCAGCTGTGTCCTAAAACAGAGTTTTTTCAATTCCCTGAGTTGCCCGATGGCCTGGTATTTTTTAAAAAGCGGGAGGATCCCCATTTTCCCGGATGGATCACGGCTTAAGGCCTCATATGCAAGCGCCACCCCGGAACGCACATCCACGATGGGCTGAAAAACCGCTACGATGGTATTTTCACTCAGATGAAACTCTTCTTCGCCGACATGGATTTTATCGCCGCCTTTTTTAGCGATGTACAGCGCACGATCTGCAACACGAATCAAGCTCTCAGCATCGTTGCCGTGTTCGGGGAAATAGGACATGCCGATACTCACGTCAATTTTCGCCTCTTCTTCGGTGAAGATATTTTGCACGCCTTTTCTAATGCGGTCCGCAACCCCGACGGCACCGTCTTCACCCGAAAACTCGGGTAAAATCACCACAAATTCATCGCCGCCCCAACGAAAGAGCAGATCCGCCCCGCGGGTGGCCGCTTTGAGACTGCAGGCCACTTCTTTTAAAAGATGATCTCCCGCCTGATGCCCCAGACTGTCATTAATATTTTTAAAAAGATCGAGGTCGCAAATGAGTACGGCAAATTGGGTTTTCTTTCGGACCGCCCTTGCAATTTCCTCTTTGATACGGATATCGAAATAGCGGCGGTTATACAATTTGGTGAGGGCGTCACGTACGGCCTGCTCTTCAAGGGCTTCTTCGGCCTTTTGCCTGGAAAGACTCATTTGATTGAAGGTTTCCTCAAGCTCCCCCATTTCATCCCGCCATTTCACGGGAATCAGGGAAGGCCATTTCCCCGCAGAAATCTCCTTAGAAGCCGCCGAAAGATTCGTAAGCCGGGATAAAAAAATACGTTTAAAAGAAAAGTATATGAAAATCCAAAGCAGAATGCCGCCGGCAGGTGCAATAAAAAAAACGAGGCCTCTTAAATACGCCATCATGGTATTATAGACGGGCATGATCGCCGTGATGGAAACAACGGCCACAGGCTGCGCACCCGAAAAAACGGGTGCATCCAATTGCATCATCTTTTGTCCAATATCCGTGTACTCGGAAACAACATAACGTCCTGTTTGAAAAGGAATCACTTCTTGTTCGGAGGACAATTGCCCCATTTTCTGTTGATCTGTCGCTGCAATGACCTGAAATTGCGCATCCTCATAGGCATAAACCGTAATACTTGTAATGTCCTTACGCAGATTGTTGAGCAGGTAAACGCCGTTTTGTATGAGATGACGATAGTTCAAGACATCGGGAGAGCTGATGGTATTTTCCAGCATATCGGGTACGATCAAGAGTCCGTCCACTTGTCGCCGAACAACCAGGCGGTTAAACTCCATGACAAAAAGGCTCACAATGAGCGTCACCATGACCAGGATGGGCACAAGCGAGGTAAGCAAAAACTTTGTTCTGAGGCTAAAGCCAGACCCCGTTTTCATTGTTCGGCACCCGGCCCCTCGACAATGATTGCTTTTACCGAATCATCAAGATCTTTCCGGTCAATGTAAGCAATCCCGCCTTGTGTCCGGCTCAGGTAGGCCTTCACTTCTTTCGTATTCGCAAAAATGACCGGGGGTTGTCCCTGTCCGGAAAGCGCACGCATCAAATAAAAATTTTCGATTTCCCTTAAACTGCGGCCCAGCCATTTTTTTGAAAGGGATTCGCGCAGCGCATCTCGCGCCCCCAAATGAATCGGCACAATACGAAGCCCGTTTTTCCAAGTGATTTTTTTAAATAAATAAATCGCCTGGATATCCCGGCCCTTTAAATGAGTGATCGGATTGGAAGGATGCACGACCATGACAACTTCAGCCCGCACCGCCAAGGGGACAAGGAGCAAAAAAAATGTAAACAGCATGTGGCGTATCATGGAAGATGTCGTCCCCTAAAACATCATAATGAGTCCAAGGCGCAACATCTCAAAACTCGCCAAGTCGCTTGCAAGACCCGTATCATCCACAATGCGATGATGATGGACCTCCCCTTTGATATGGAAGTTGGGCTTAAAGCGATAAGTAAGGCCCACGGTATAACGCTCCTGCTTGCGTTTCATGAGCAAGTGTTCGGGATCCTTGAGAAAATCGTAACGCAGGTAGGGCAACCACTGAAGCCGCGGAAAACCGGCGTACAGATAATAGGAATAGCGTGACCGCCGTTTTTCATAACGATTCACCACGTATTCGCTTTGAAGCAGAACTGAAGGCGATGGACTAAACGCAATGTCTCCGCCAAAAAGCCGGGCGCGCCCCTCCGGCGCCCCTTTATTATGAACGGTGTAGGCAGATCCCCCGATTTTAAACATGTCCCGCGCATTAAGGCGAAGCCTGCCGCCAATCCCCAAATCCCGGTCTTCACGTCCGCCGTTATGGTTTGTCCCGTTCGAAAGATACAGATGGTAGCTAAAATCAAGATTCTGTTTGCCCGTTGTTCCCCAAAACATAAAATTACCGTCCTCCGGGGTCAGCGGTGTAACGGTTTCAACCGGCTCGCCCGGCCTTGTCGCCTCACTGTAATTTCTCGGCGTATCATAAATCTGAGGCAAAACCACACTGGAAAAGACAGGCAGGATATATCTCACATCGTTATAGATGCCAAAGGGTGCCAAAAAAGAGCCGGCGCGAATCCTGGCAAAATCCCTAAAAATGTACTCCCCATAGGCTTCCTGAACTTCAATCGACTCCCGCTGTGCCCCGTGCCCCGATCCGGCCAAACCGACATCATGAGAATGAAAATTAATGAGTATGCGCAGATTTTCTCTTTCTGCCGAAACCAAGAGATTGAGGTGCTGAAGCTTGAGAAAAGAAACGCTCGGCATCGCCCCGATCACTTCTGTGCCGTTCTCATCCATAACCACGGGCATTTGATCCATGTAAGCATATTCAAAACCGAGAAATCCGTTAATCCCAAACGTGAGATCCTTCCCGGAATCGCTGGCCCCGAGGCGAACGGCCTCAGCAGGTACGGTCGCAGCAAAACAGAGTACAAATAAGACCCATCGCGCCGTGCGCAAATGAAAAACATTCACGTCTTTATCCTCTGAAATTAGACAAAAGGAGGTCTGTTTATAACAGTATAGCACTGCGCTTAAACCCGTCAACGGCGGCCCCGGGCGCTTAAAACACAGGGAACACGCCCGCTTTTAAAGCGCATTGCTTGTGAAAATAAAAAATAAAACCCGCTTTAAAGAAGCGGGTTGAACCGATAAAAATCGCTTGTAAGGAAATCGGCATCCGAAAAATCTGAGATGGGATTTTTCGGATGCAAAAAGGGATTTAGGAGGCTCCCTTAAAACTGAAGCTTCGTTCCGATTTTGACGCCTTCTTTCACTGAAAAACCGGCCGCGACTTCCAGCACATACAAAGCCGCTTCATTTTTCGGCCCGTAGGTTGGACAAGGGTCGCCCGTGCAAGGCGGCGCATCTTTTGCGATATACACGACTTCTTTCGCTTCATTGATCCAGATAATATCGATGGGGAACTTACAGTTTTTCATCCAAAATCGATAGGGTTTTGCCACTTCGAAGATAAACAGCAAGCCCCCCCCTTTAGGAAGACTTTCACGAAACATAAGACCTTTTTCTCGTGTTTCCGGGGTATCCGCCAGCTCAGCAACAATCACCGCGCCGCTGGGAAAAAGAATGGCTTTTTCATCCGACGATAAAATCGCATATGCGGACAGGCCAAAGATCAAAAAGATGACGGCAGCCATGCCGACGGGTTTGATGCGTTTCATGCCTATTATCTTAGGCAAAGGCCCATCCGCTGTCAATTTACCTGTCCTGACCAAGACCGGTGATTGATCTTGGGACGCGGAAGGGCGATGCCTTCTCGGGGATCTCCTTCAGAATCCGTTCAGGCCTGAAAACATTTTGACGATATTATCCCGTTCCTGCCTAACGATGGTTTTGTTCCAAATAATGCGCCGCCCGTATTGTCCCAAAAATGTCCTGACCTTGACTTTGTTTCCGCTTTGGATCACCACGGCCCCCACCTGATCCGTGCGAAGAGTCGACACCCCTGCCTTTTCATAGGTTTCGAGTATGGAAGGATGCGGGTGGCGGTAGCGATTTTTCCGTCCCACTGAAACCAGGGCAATCTTAGGAGAAACGGCTGAAACAAAACCTGCACGAGAAGAACTCCGGCTTCCGTGGTGCGGCACCTTCAAAACCGTGCTTTTTAGAGGGACTCCGCGCGCCAATAATTGCCTTTCCCGTTCGGCTTCGATATCTCCCGTAAAAAGAAAGGAAATGGGCTGCGCGCCTTTTTGAAGGCAATGCAATCTGAAAACAATGGAGCGATTATTCAAGGCATTTCGTGAAGCCCCTTTCCCTTCAAAGGCCGGAAAAAAAACAAGATCGCAACCCGCAATCTTCCGCACGGAGGGCTCCGGCTCAATCAGGGCTGTACGCACGGCGCTTTGCTCTATCGCCGTCTGGAAACTGCGACGGATCTTGTTCGGCTTTCCACCTCCGTTTGTCAAAACAGTCTTGACCTTGAATTTTTGAAGGATAAAAGGAAGTCCGCCCATATGGTCAAATTGAGGATGACTCACAATGAGCAGATCAATCTCCCGAATGCGACGTTGCCAAAGATAAGGCGCAACGGCATATTTGCCCGCACGTCGATTTCCTCCATCCACCAAAAGCGTCTCGCCGCTTGGAAATTCCACCAAGCTTGCATCCCCTTGTCCGACATCCAAAAACGTCACACGAAGTACTTTCGGCGGCAGCCGGATGCCGCCCCAAAGCAGAAAAACCGCAAAAAACCCGGCCACGGTCGCAAAAAGCATTTTTCCGGATTTTTGGGTGACCAGCAGAAAAAAGAGACTGCCGTAGAAAAGGGCAACGAGCGCAAGAGGCGGGGAGGCAAAACGGAAATCCGCCCCCGGAAAACCGGAAAAAATACGAACAATATCGTGGAAAGTCCCCCAAAGAACCGTGTGCCACTGCGGCAGGGGAAACCCCGGCATAAAAAGGGCAATAACGGCGGAGAGCAGCGCAAAAGGAATGAAGAGCCAGCCTGCAATGGGAGTCAGCAAAAAGTTTGAAAGAAAGCCCACCCAACTGAATTGATGAAAATAATACAGCGTCAAAGGCGCCGTCCCGATCGCGGCACTGAAGCCCGACAAACAGAGGAGGCGCAGGGATTGTCTGATCCGCCTGCGAAAAGACTGAAGGGGAGTCAATAAGCCCTCCGGCGAATCCGGCACGGCAGTTGTACGCTGCCACCAATTCAGAAAAAGAATCATCGACAAGACGGCCGAAAATGAAAGCTGGAAGGAGATTTCAAAAAGTGCACTCGGCTGAAAGAACAGGATGAGCAAGGCCGCAAGCGCAAGACCCGTCATTGCATCGCGCCGCCGCCCCAGCCAAATGGAAAAAAGGTACACCAGAATCATCACCAAGGCCCGCAGCGTGCCGATGCGTCCTCCCGCCAAGAGGGCATAAAAACTCACGGCAAAAGCCGTCATCAAGGCCGCCCATTGAGAAGGAATCTTTTGTACCGTGCATTTTAAAAATATCTTTTCCGGCAAGCACAATATCAAAGTGCGGCTGCAGAAAAAAATGAAGAGGGAGATGAAAGCAAGGTGGGTTCCGGAGACCGCTAACAAATGCGCGATCCCCGCCGCAATATAAGTCTCCCGCAGCTCCTCCTCCAAATATCCGGACTCACCAATCACCATCGCAAGCAATATGGCTGCCGTTGCTCCATCCATCGAAAGCAGGATTTTTTTTCGAATGTCCTCACGCCAGCCATAAACCTGTTTGAGCAGCGCATTACCGCCTTCAGCCGTTTTTTTAACTTGATGAAAACCCGAAAGACGAGCGGTGGCCTGCCAACCGATGCGTTCGCGGTAATCCGCATATAAAAACGATCCCGGATTATGATACTGATTGGTGCGACGGAGCTTGACCGTCATCTCAAGCCGGTCGCCGTATTGAAAAGGCAGGGGCTCAGTCTTGTCCCGGATAAACAACTGAAAGCGCCCGTCAACAGGCCGGAATTCATCCGCACCCGTTTCAGAGCGAATGGCCAGGGCCTTCATGTGAAGCGAAACCTGTTTTTTGCGGTAACGGGGCGGCGCGGAGACTTCGGCAATGACCCGATGCCGACCTTTATCCGCATAATATTTTAAAGCCTTTGGGCCTTGCGGGAGTGCGCCGAATTGATGGACTAAAAAACCAAGCGCCCATAAACAGAACACGCTCAGAGAAAGCAGGCGACTTTTAAAAAAGAAGGCCTCCAAAAACACCAGACCTGCGACAAAACAAGTCAGCGTGATGGGGAAAAAAGAAAAGGCTTCGCCAAAAAAAAGACCGCTCAAGAAGGCAAGGGCAAGCGCGATCAAGGACGGGCCTTTCATCGCCTTCCTCCGTAATGGTGGGGAAATCAAAGTTTTCTCAAAAAACCGAAAACGTAAAATCCTCGACTATTGCATCGCGCCGGCAAAGATCATCGCCAGGATCACTCCGATAAATAGAAGAATCACAATGCCGCATCCCCAGCGGTTTGTGGTGACAACATTTTTTTCAATTTCTTTTCTTCTTTTTTTGAATTTCGCCAAAATGATTTATCCGGATCAGCAGCGCGGCTCACGCAGGACAAGCACTCAAACCGCGTCTCGAGGGATCGCGCCCAGCACAATTTTCAGGGTTTTCTCACGGCGGGCTCGTAATACAATCACATCAACGGACATTCCGGGAGAAAGCCTCGAGACAATCTCTTTAAGAGCTTTCGAATCCCGAATTTTTTGACGATTCAGCGAAATAAGCACATCCCCTTCTTTGAGCCCGCCGACCATGGCGGGGCTGTTAAATTGTACACGGCTGACCACAACTCCTGTGGCGCGATGAATGCCGTAACGGGCCGCAAGCGCCGGTGTGAGATCCTGCACCATAATACCCAACCAGCCCCCGGACACACCCTGAAATGCAAGCAGCCCGACAAAAAAGAGTTTTTTAATTTTGTTCACGGTCTCACCCTGCTTTGCGCCTGCGGACTTGGATTATTCCAAAGCCCCTGTGGGATGTCAAGCGCCTTTGTCTCCCGGCGTTAGAAGCAAATAGAGTTGTCCGGAAATCAGCGATTGATTTTTGGGATCGTCAAGGGATGCAATCGAAAACCGCCCCTTTTTTACTTTTCCCGTGCAAAAATTTGTGGTACTTTCTCAGGTCGCCATGCGGAATACGCCTTCAAAAAACCCCTCAAATGAGGTGATTGATCTCATCATGGACCGCCTCACTGCGACGCTCACTTCACTGAAACCTCCGGTGGTCGGCATCATCGCCGACACAACAAAAGACCCCTTCCTCGTCTTGATTTCCTGCATCCTCAGTCTGCGCACGCGGGACGAAACAACCGCCGCCGCTTCCGCCCGTCTTTTTGGCATCGCCGACACGCCGCGCACGCTTTTAAACTTAAACGAAGCACAAATCGCAAATGCCATATATCCCGTCTCTTTTTACCGAAACAAAGCCAAGTCGATCCGCTCTATTGCAGGCATTCTTGAGGAAAAATACGGCGGCAAGGTCCCGGAGGCACTCGAAACCCTGTTGACGCTTCCGGGTGTGGGCAGAAAAACGGCCAACTTGGTCATTGCAATCGGTTTTGGCAAACCGGCGATCTGCGTGGATATTCATGTCCACCGGATTTCAAACCGCATCGGGTATATCAACACAACGCAGCCGGACGAGAGTGAGCGGGTTTTGAGAAAAAAATTGCCGAAACGCTACTGGATCCGTTACAACGACGTGCTCGTGCCCTTCGGTCAGCACATTTGCACACCGCTTTCCCCCTTTTGCAGCCGATGCCCGATCACAGCCTATTGCCGGCGCATCGGGGTTAAGAAACACCGATAAGGTGCTTGAAGGGTCTCTCAAACATTCAATCGAAACCTCGAACTACCCTCTGGGATGCGCGGCTTGATGAATCTGCTTGAGGCGTTCTCGCGCGACATGGGTATAAATTTGCGTCGTGGAGATGTCGGCATGGCCCAACATCATCTGAAGCGCGCGCAGGTCCGCCCCGCGCTCCAAAAGATGGCTGGCAAATGAATGCCGCAAGATATGCGGACTGATCTGTTTTTGAATCCCGGCTTGTCTTGCATAAACGTTCAGTTTTTTCCAAAAGGCCTGTCGTGACATCTTTTTCCCCAGACGGCTGAGAAAAAGCGTGGGGTCGCTTTTTCCTTTTAAAAGCCGCGGCCGGACGGATGCGATGTAAGTCAGCAATTTTTCACGCGCACAGTCCCCCATCGGCACGATGCGTTCTTTATCGCCCTTACCGCGCGCGATGAGATAACCTGCTTCCAGGTTGAGCGCGCCGAGCGGCAAGGCGATGAGTTCGGAGACGCGCAAGCCTGTCGCATAAAGCAACTCCAACATGACATCGTCGCGGATTGCTTCCGGCTTTTCGCCTTTTTTAAGGTTGAGCAAGGCTTCGACTTCGCTGAAGTGTAAGACTTTGGGCAGACGAAGCGCCTTCTTGGGGGCGTCGATCTGCGCGAGCGGATTATGGGGCAACCGGCCTTCATGGATGAGGAATTTAAAAAAATGACGAAGCGAAGAAAGCATGCGGGCGATGGAGGCATCCGAGAGCACTTCGGCCCGCAAACGCGCTAAAAATCGAACGATTTCATGCCGTGTGACTTGCGTCAAATCGATGGCGGGAGAAGATTCGGAGACAGGCGGGGATGAATGCTTATTTAAAAATGCTGAAAACTTTTTAATATCCTGTGCATAGGCTGCGAGTGTGTTTTCCGAGAGGCCTTTTTCGATGGCAAGGTAGTTGAGGAATTGATCCAAGTCTGCATCCATCTCACGCCCTTGGGCCTTCCCATCATCCCAAAATCAGCGATTGATTTCGGGCATCATCGCCTTGATTGAACTTTTGGCATTGCTTCCATCTGGTCGGGACGACTGGATTTGAACCAGCGACCTCTCGCACCCCAAGCGAGTGCGCTACCAGGCTGCGCCACGCCCCGATTTAGGAGCCTTGACGCCGCTCCTAGTTTAACAGATGAAGTAAAGCTTCTAATTCTTTTTTGATGCTGCAAAGTGTTGCATTAGACGTCTGCGCCTCCGTTTTGCGTATCGGTTGCCGCAGCCGCTTTCTTGCGCCTGCAATGGTTAATTTTTCCTGGTAAAGCAGGCGTTTAATTTCAAGGATGAGCTCAATCTCTTTTTTAATGTAAATGCGCTGGTTGCCCTTGCTTTTTTTGGGATGCAGCATGGGGAACTCTGTTTCCCAAAAACGGATCACGTAGGCCTCAAGCCCTGTCAGCTGGCAGACATCACTAATCTTATAAAATAGCTTTTCCTGCACAGGACTCACTTTATCAGCGTTCTGAGCGCCTCAACTATTCATTGACAAATTTTTTAAAGACTTGGCTGGGCCTGAAGGTGACGACACGCCGAGGAGTGATGCCGATTTCTTCACCTGTTTTTGGATTTCTGCCTTTCCTTGCTTTTTTCTCACGCACCACAAAGTTTCCAAATCCGGCAATCTTGACTGTTTCCCCTTTTTCCAACGCTGTTCTAATCGCATCAAGCACCATCTGCAGGATATCGCTTGACTCTTTTTTTGAAACACCCAGCTTCTCAACCACTTCATCAGCAAGATCGGCTTTTCTCATTAAAACTCCTTTAGTCTTCCGAAAAAACGACGGGTTCCCGGTCTGTTTGCATCAAGGTGAATTTTGAGGTGAAATTCAAAATTTCATGATAAATACAATAGCTTAGGCCGAAAGTCAAGGGTTTTTGGACGGGATTTTCTCGGAAATACAGACAGGGGGGCTGCAACAATCCAAGTTCGTTTTTTTGAGGCGGCACGTCTCGATTCAGCCCGAAGGAGAGAAGGCCAAGGGGTAGAGAATTGTCGTTTCCCCTTCTTTGGCCGCGGGGAATTTCCAAAGCCGGATGGCCTGAATAAGCGCCTTTTCAAAACGCGCGTTTGAAAAGGAAGAGGTTAAGATGTGGCTTTTAATGACTTTACCTTTAGGAGAGATCGTAAATTCGATAATGAGATTGCCCTGCAAGCCGGGGTTTTCCTGAAGCAGACGATTGTAAACATGGGTCAAACGCCATTCTTCCTGAGCAATGGCCGATGAAATCACACCGAAGTTCCGTCCCGATCCTTGAACAATTTTGAGCCGGGATTTCTTTTTTCGGCCGATTGATTTTTTTGTCATAAGTCGTTTTTGTTCTGCTTTGAGCAGTTTGTTTTTTAAGCGCGCCATTTTTTGCCGACTTTCTGCCGGCAGGGCGTCCGCTTGCGGGCGGCCTGCCGGCAGTTTACGGCCAGGCTGCTTTAAGTTCTTGGCAAAGCGCGGATTTTTTGAGGGCCTGTCGCGTTTTTTGTTTCCAAGCAGGCCCAATAGTCCTGACTTTTTAACCTTTTCTTTCGAGGGTTTCGGCGGCTGAAAATTTTTTTTGATTGCCGCCGCGACTTTTTTTTCGGTTTTCACTTTGGGCGGATCCTGCAGCTCAGAAGCCTTGGCGACTTCCTGCGCTGAAGGCGGATCAGGTACGACGGGCGCTACGGAGGCAGGTTCCGGCGGGGCGGCTTCGGATTCAGGGGGGGGGGCTGCTGAAACAGGTTCGGGCGAGACGGGCGCAGCTTCGGAGGCTGCTGTTTCTTCTGCGGGCAGCTCGGTTTCTGAAACGGGTTCCGCCTCAGGGGCTTCCGTCTCCGCGGATTCGGGGATAGGGGGATCGGGCAATTCGGGTTCCGGAGCAGGCGGAAGCGGTCGCGGCAAGATATTTTGTGCCGTTTCGACGGGCACAGACAGGCCGACCTCTTCAGACTCATCTTCTAGAGCTTCGTCAAGCGCCGGATCTAAAACAGGTTCCGGTTCGGGCGATGTGTTTTCTTCCGTGTCCCCGGTCTCATCTTCCGGGCTGCTTTCCTGCGGCACGGGAGGGGTTTCGATCACGGGAGGTGGTTCCGGGGGCTTAGGTTGCGACCGCAGTTCATTTAGGTCGATCATGGCGACGATGTCTTCGTCTTTGATTTCAGGAGGTGCGTGGACGGTATTCATGTTCATAAAAAAAAGAAAGAGCACAATGTGAAACAGCAGAGAAAAGAGGGGAAACAAAAATTTCCGCGAGGCAGGCAGCGTTTTTTTGTGAAAAGGCAGGTTCATCTCAGGATATCATTCATCATCTTCTGATCGCATGTCGTCGCTCAATTCATCGGACATTTCCCGGTTTTTAAAAAAAGAAAGATCGGATTGACTCAAGTGCTCCAAAATTTCCTTGGGGATGTCAAGTTCGTCCGGAGAAACCCCGTCCCAGCGCAGCGCGGTGGAAAGTGCCGGGCCGGGAATACGTTTTCGGCGCCCGCCGATAGCACCGAGTTCCACGCCGACAATGAGGGATTCGTCCATCAAAATGGTGCGGTCTTTCGGCTCTTCCGGTTCTTCTTCGGCACGCAAGGGAGCAGGCAGAACGAGGAGCATAATGAAACACATCAACCCTGTAAGAAGAAAAACCGGCTTCATCCCAGCACCTCTTGCGCACCTCGGTTGTAGATGTCGATTTGTTGTTGAATCATAAACAGGTGCATTTGGCTTTTTGCAATCCATTCATTCTGGATGCCCGCCGACTCGCCCATCTCAATATTTTGCAAATAGGCTTCTTCGGCTTTTTCAAAATAAGGCAAGGCTTGCTCCATCAAGAGGTTTTCGTAGAGTTCCTCTTCTTCCAATGAAAGGTCTTCCGGGCGTTCCGATTCCAAAAGGGCGCGACTGAAACCCTCAAAAAGCGTGCCGATGCGATAGTTGGCGTTGAGGGCCAACAGCGGGGAGGGGTGAGCCACGGCATGGTCATAATTTTCAAGCAGGGCCTCAAACAACACCCGTTTGCGTTCAAGGTTTTCTTCCAGCGGGGCAACCAACTCGATGTCTTCAAAATCTTCCAAACGGGATTCGGCCAGGATGAAGTGGGCTTTTGCAACGGGCGGGGACACCTCTGCGTCCCCTTTGGTTTTTGCGATGAGCGTTTCCAAAATGCGTGTGGCCGTAACACTTTTACTCATCTTAAAATTGGCTTCCGCGGCTTTGAGCATCCAATGCGCCCACTGATCTTTCAGCAGTTGTGATTTGCCGGAATCTATCGTGTCGGCCTGAGCCATTGCAAGCACGTAAAGGTTTTCCCAGGAAGCTGCGGCTTCATAGAGGGCGATGGCCTGCTCAAGTGCTTTTTGCGCCAATTCCCGGTTGATGGGGAGTCGGGCCGCCCGTTCATAAGTTTCCGCCCCTTTAAGCGGCCGTTCGCTCTTTTCATAGAGTGCGGCCAGGCGCATCAGGGTGGGGTGATTTAAAGCCGATTTGGGGTAAAGCACGGGAAAGAGCTTCAAGGCACTTTCGGCGCGATGCAGTGTGGGATGCCTGTCCCAGAGCACGGCGGCTTCAAAAAGCGAAAGCGGACCCATTTCTGTCTCGGCCCCGAAACGGAAGGCCTGCCAAAAGGCTTCGGCCGCATCATCAATTGCCTCAAGACGTTTAAGCGATTCTCCGCGTTGAAAATACGCCAGCACAAGCAGGGGTTTAAATGTTTTTTTCAGTTGAGAGGCGTGACTTTTGTTCGCCTCGTTATCTTTAAACAGTGTGCGGATAAAAGAAATAGCGTCCAAATAAGATTCTTCTTTTAAAAAGGCCTGCACGACGAGACGGTAGGAGGCCAAATCCAATTCCCGTGCGACGGTTTTTAGCCCCTGTTTTTCCGGGGCGACTTTTTGTGCATAAAACCGGCTTTTGTCGTAATCACCGCGTTCAAAGGCAATTTCCGCAAGACGCATGGCAATTTCTTTGGTCCGCCTATCTTCCGGAAAACGGGCGGAAAAACGGTCATAAGCCGCCTCAACTTCCGGGCCTTCCGGGGAATGGCTTTTTTCCAATAAAAGCACTTCCCGGTAGGCTGCCTCGGCGGCGAGCGCATGCTGCGGATCCTGATAGGCGCTCTGACGAAAGGCGACGACGGCTTTTTCATATTCATTGAGCTGGGACAAAACCTCCGCATAAATAAAACGATCCTTGCCGATCTCTTCTTCATCAGGAAACACCGAAAGATAATACAAATACCAGGTCAGAACGGACTTGTAGGCATCCTGCGTTTCCGTCTTTTTTGCTTCGGCATAATAATGGGTCATCAAAAACCGTAAGTGCCGTTTTAAAAGAGGCCGCACCTCGTTGTCCGCATCGGCAAAATTTTTTTGCCCCCAAAGGCTTTCGGGGCGATATTTGTTGACAAATTCGGTCCGGGCGGTCACTACATCCGCGATGGACACACTTTCGGATTGATTGATGAATGCGAGCATCTTTTGATGAAGCAAGGGTGTTCTTAAATCAAGCGGATAGGCGGCAATCCAGGAACGAACGAGCTGAAACAATCCTTCAATCTTGTTTTCGCTTTGGTAATGATCTGTTACTTTTTCATAAAAGGCAAAGCGTTTTTGCGGGGGGATGTGTCGGGTCAACGAGGCCAGGGCTTTTGCTCCACCGAGTTGATCCAGGGACAATGCCAGCAGCCGAAAGGGTTCGCGACGCTCTTGCGGCGTGCGGACGACGGTGCAGGGCCCGGAGCCTTCATCCCGAAAGGTTTCCGCAAAACGGATTTCCTGCTGTAATAAAACGCCGATGGCCGCTTCCGGTTTCCCTTGCAGGTAAAATGCCCAGCTGAGTTTGTAGAGGGCGAGCGTGTGAAGCGGGGAGTTCGGGCGATCAATGAGTTTTTCATAATATTTCGCAGCCTGGGCGTAATCACGTTGATTGAATGCAAGATCGCCCAGCCGAAAGAGACTTTCTTCCCCGTAAGCGTGTTGCGGCGCAAGTACCGCCACGGCCTGCAAATGTGCCGTGGCGGCTTGAACATGATCTGAAGCCAAAGCACGTTGCGCGGCCCGATAGTGCGTTTGGATTCCGGCCAGCCTCGCTTCCGAAGGCGGAAGCAGGGTGCTTGTCGGTAATATATCCCCGGCGGGCTCTTGCCATTCGTAGCGTTTCAGGGAAAGACAGCGGCGCACCATTTCCATTTGGAGTCGCCGTTGTTCCTGGTCAATCATCTGCTCCCGTGCCTTGAGCTCCGTCAACATTTTGCGTCGCTGTTGCAGATCAATGTACCAATACAAGGCGGTCATTTCTCTTTTTTCACCGACTTGTTCTTCTAATTGCTTCAAGGTTTCAGATAAAAGCGAGCCCGGCAGGGCCGATCGTGATGCGGTGGAAATCCCCCGGCGCAGCAATTCACTTTCTTTTTCCAGAATCTTCATTTGCTTTTGCAACTCATCCCGCTCCCGTTGATCCATTTCAATCGCCCCGCGCAGATTGCCTTCTTCGATAAGAAAACGACTCAGCACGCGATAAATCTGACCGTGGTAAGGCGATTGTTCCTGGCTTGCGTCCAAAGCTTGAAGCACGCTGAAGAGGTTGCCGGTTGCACCCAGCTTAAAATAACCCCAGGTAAGCGCCAGCAAGGCCAAATCGGTGTTGTTATCAAAGAGATCACCCATGCTGGCGAAGGCCCGATCATATTCCTTTTGATTGAGATGATAATAGACTTTTAAAAGGTGGATACGGCCGACCCAGGGCGAATCGTCATCCGCCTGCTCTGCCCAGCGCACGGCATCGCCTAACACGGCATTCAATTTTTCATTTTCCTGCAAACCCCAATAGGCCAAGGCGGAAAAATAATAACGCTCCGGTCGGGATTCGCCTTGGAAATGAAGCCGGTTTAAAATCAGCAGGGCAGCTTCATAGTCTTTTTCCGACAGCGCGCCCTGACTTGCGCCGAGTGCGAGTTCGACTTGGTTTTGAAATAGGGCCTGATTCTTCCGGTAAGCAGCGTAAATGCGGTCATGGTGCCCCCGCTTTAAAAAGAGTCGCAGTTGAAGCTGTTCAAGATCGGCATTTAAAGGCTGTGAGGCATTTAAAAGCAAGGCTTCTGCGGAAGACCAAAGTCCGGCATCCAAGTAACGCTGAACTTTTGCCGAAAGAGAAGCGGCCTTAAGCAGCGGGCTGTCGGGCGCATAGGTTTTGTAAAGCTGGAGCAGGTTTTTTTCGAGTGAAATCCAGGGGTCGGGAGACAGTGCTTTCCGGGCGAGGCCGATTGAGGGGGAAAAGGTGAGGCAAAGAAACAAAATCCAAAGACCGAACTTTCCCAATAAAGCGCCCGCCATGCCCCCCTCATTGTTCCTAGTCGGATCGTAAGATGGACTAAATCAGTCTGCTTTGTCAAGAGGAAGCGGAAGGATTGCGCCCTTATATGGATTACTTCGGCAATCTCTTGGAATACCTTGAAAAATGCCAGACTTGTTTCAATTATTTGATCCATTTTAATGCCGCTTCATATTTCATTTTCAGAAAATAAATGAGATAAATTTCAAACGGATTCTCTATTTTTCTTTCATTTATTTTTTTAAAACAGATCATTTTTTTCTTCCACGAAGCGATTAAATATGTATATGATGAAAAATCGGTCTGAAAATCGATTCGAAACGGGGTAAACCGACTCGCTTTTCGCTGAAGGATGGCAGCGGTCGCGATGTCGGGTTTCCACAGGGGACGGGTGCATTGACTTACCAGGTGAGCATGACGATCACCTTGATTTATAAGGCTCTTTTGCCCGTAAATGGACTTTGACAAAATTGCTTTTTATGCTACCATGCGTCGCGAAGATAGCATGGATGCCTCGATTCAAAAAGGACGGATCCTCTTTGCTTGGCATAAATGTAAGATGGCTATTGGAGGCAGGAGGGGGATTTTCCCCAATTACAAAAATGAGAGAAGAGGTACATATTCGATGACGGAAACATTGAAAAAGGTAATTCTTCTGGTTGACGATGATCCAGCGATTCTCAATACATTTAAACTGCTTTTTGAAACGAAGTATGAACTTGATTTCGCTGGAAGTGCGGAAGACGCGCTCCACTTATTTAAACAGCGGAAAGAATACAATCTCATTATTTTAGATTATCGGCTGCCCGATATTGACGGGATTGAGCTTTTCAAAATAATCCGCAAGGAAGACCGGGTGACCCCGATCCTTTTTATTAGCGCCTACGGCAGCAAAGAACTGCTGGCCCAAATGATTGACGTCCGACCACACGGTTTTATTGACAAACCCTGGAACAATGAACAACTGGAACAGAAAATTGCGCGGCTGGTCGGCACCAACCCTTTCCAGCAGGTTCATGAAACATTAAATATCCCGATTCACTCTCTGTCTATTAAAATTTTTCGGGCAGTGCAATACATCGACCGCCATCACAGTTCTCCCGAGCTTTCACTCGAAGGGGTCGGACAAGCGGTCTCGCTGCATCCGAAATACCTGTCCGCTTCTTTCAAGGAAGAATGCAGAATCGGCTTTCATGATTATCTCATTGAAATCCGTATTTTTCGTGCAACACAGCTCTTGAAAGATCCTCACCGTATTATTAAACAGGTGAGCAGCGAAGTCGGTTTTTCGGATCAGGGGTATTTTTGCAAGGTTTTCCAGAACAAAGTCGGGCTTTCTCCTTCGATTTATCGCAAAGAGTTCCTCGCAAAAAGGAGATAGCATCATGCGCGCTTCCAAGAGATTTCTTTTTATCGCGTCTTAAGCGAACGTAATCGCGCCTATGCCAAACGTGGTTCCCGGCCGTCTTCCCACAGGGGCGCAGCCCCTGTGTTATACCCTGGACTTACTTGTCCAGCCGCAGAAAAAAACATTTTCCGGGACGGTCTTGATCGACCTTTCCATTGATGCGCCACGCTCTGCGATTACCCTACACGCACTGGATCTCAATGTCACAGAAGCCGAGCTTTCAGGACAAGTCGGCATGCTTTCCACGGATACATCGACGGAAAGCCTCACAATCACCTTTTCAGAAACCATTGCAAAAGGGAACAACCGTCTTTCACTCGCGTTCTCCGGAACATTGAATGAACAGATGCGCGGACTTTATGCCGCGGAAGTTCAAGGAGAAACATTCGCCTTTACACAATTTGAGGCCACCGACGCCAGACGCATGTTTCCCTGTTTCGACGAACCGGCGATCAAGGCGCGCTTCAAACTTTCTCTGACCGTTCCGGCCCATCTTAACGCGCTTTCCAACATGCCCGTCATCGAAGAAAAAACAGAGGGGCCCCTCAAACACCTTACCTTTGATGAAACGCCGCTGATGTCAACTTACCTGCTCGCCATCGCCATCGCCCGACTGAAAAAAAAAGAAAGCCGGGTCGGCGAAACACGTGTCGCGGTGTGGACTTTGGCCGATCAACTTGCACTTGGAGATTTTGCACTCAAAGTCACACAGGCCGTTTTGCCTCGCTTGAATGACTACTTTGATCTGCCCTGTCCCACACCAAAACTGGACTTGGTCTGTGTGCCGGATTTTGCGATGGGTGCGATGGAAAATTGGGGTGCAATTTTTTTCCGCGATTCATGTCTCCTGCTTGACGAAAAACATTCTTCAACGGAAACACAACGGCGCGTCGCGGATGTCATCACCCATGAAATTGTCCATCAGTGGTTTGGCAATCTCGTCACCATGCACTGGTGGGACGACCTTTGGTTGAATGAATCTTTTGCCACGTGGCTTGCCTGTAAAATTGTTGATGAATGGCGTCCGGAATG
>JALUVJ010000037.1 GCA_027020665.1 Nitrospira sp. | reverse complement strand
GAATGGCACTTCTGGCTTTCCTTCCAAGAAGGAAAGGCGGTGCCGCTGGCCCTTGACGCCCTTAAAAACAGCCGGGCAATCCAAGCCAAAGTCTCTAACGCCGCTGAAATCGAAGAAATGTTTGATACCTTAACCTACGAAAAAGGCGGGGCCTGTCTGCGCATGATCGAACAATTTTTGGGAGAAACGGTTTTTCGCGAGGGCATCCGTTTGTATATGAAACGCTTTCAATACCGTAACGCTGCAGCTTCCGACCTTTGGGCCGCCCTTGAGGAAGCTTCCGGCCGACCCCTTGCCAAAATTGCGAAGCACTGGTTTGTGCGCCCCGGTTTTCCGCTCATTAAAATCAGGGCGCAAGACCAGGATTTTAGCAGACTGCGTCTTTCGCAAAGCCGCTTCACCGGCGGAGATGCAAGCGCAAAATCGCCTCCCTGGCCCATTCCAATGATATTGAAATATAAAGACGACGATGGCATACACAATACGCGCATACTCATGAACACACAGGAAACGGATATCCTGCTTTCAACAAAAGGACCCGTCAAATGGCTTTACGGCAATGCGGATGAAACGGGCTTTTACCGTACAATGTATGAAGATGCTCTCGCGCATCTTTTGCCGACACTTGCCCCAAAAGTGCTTGAACCCATTGAAAAAATCGGCTACCTGGGAGACCTTTGGGCGCTGATCCGGCGAGGTGATCTTCCCGTTTCCTTTTTCATGGAGGCCCTTTGTCATTTCAAAGGGGACGACAACCGTGCACTTATTTCCGAAATCTGTTCTTATTTGCAGGTGCTCTCCAATCAAATCGTTGCCCCAAGTCACCGGACACACTTCGCGATCTTTGTGTATCGACAATTACAGCCTCTCTGGGAAAGGTACGGCTGGGATGCCAAAACGGACGAAAACGATGAACATCGCTTGGCGCGTGCCGATTTGCTTTGGGCGCTCGGCGCGATTGCACAAGATGAAGAAATTTTATCCGAGCTGCCGCGACGTCAGACCCGTTTTATGGCAAGGCCCCGTTCAATCGACCCCACACTGCTGGGTGCCTTGCTCCGTCTTTGCGCACGTTCGGACGGTGGCACGCGTTTCGAACAATTTATCGAAAAATTTGAAAAAAGCAAGACGCCGGAAATGCGGGATCATTATCTAAGTGCCCTGACAGAATTTAATAAACCCGCACTGGCCCGCAAGCTCATTGACCTGACACTTTCCAAAAAGGTGCAGGCACAAGATCTTTGGAAGCCCATTCACGCGCTGCTTTTGAATCCGGCGGTTCAAGCTGAAAGTTGGAACTACATCAAAATCCACTGGACCGCACTGCAAAAAAAGGGGGGGGGTCTTGCGGCACAACGCATCATTCAAGCCGCAGCACATTTATGGTCTGAGGCCTGGCACGCAGATGTTGCAGCCTTTTTCAAAAATCCGGCTATTCACACCGGAATCGGCACACGGACTTTGGCGCAGACTCTCGAATTTATCCAACTGGGGATCCGTTTTAAAACCGCTCAGACCGCCGTACTTTCAAGCTGGCTCGAAAAAAACGTGGATCCGAACATTAAAAAAGCTTTCTAAGGAAATTCTGATTAGGGCGTATCAACATTCAGCATGGCAGGTGCATCAGCTGTTATTGCGGAGCCGCTTCAAAATCAGCGGGGGACTTGCTCCGAATGCCTTCAGCGATCAGAATCACCCGCCGCATCGCTGAGACATCGTGCACCCTCAAAATTCTTGCCCCCTGAAAAACGGCAATGGCAACGGCCGCCGCCGTGCCTTCGAGACGCTCTGAGGGCGGCAGATCCAATATACGCCCGATAAACGATTTACGAGACGGGCCCAACAATACCGGCAGCCCCAAATCCGTAAATCGTTTCAGTTGATGAATGAGCGTGAGATTATGTTTTACGGTCTTTCCAAAACCGATGCCCGGATCGATTGCAAGCCGTTCCATGGCAATCTTCATGGCATGCGCGCGCTGAATCTGTGTTTGGAAAAACCGGTGTATTTCTTCAATCAAGTCTTGATATTGCGGAGATTTTTGCATCGATTGCGGTGTGCCTTTGGCGTGCATAAAAATAAAGCCGGTTTTATTCCCCCGGGCAGCGACCTTTAACATTTCGGGATCGGCATTGAGGCCGCTCACATCATTAATGATGGACGCGCCGCAGACAAGCGCACGCCGCGCTAATTCCGGCTTTCGCGTATCCACCGAAATAGGAATCGAAAGATCCTGTGCCAAGATTTCGATGACCGGAAGCACGCGCTTCGCCTCTTCTTCAAAAGATACCGGTAATGCGCCCGGACGTGTGGACTCACCCCCGACGTCAATAATATCGGCGCCTTCGTCCACAAGACGGCGAGCATGCTCGAGTGCTTTCCGGGTACTTAAAAAAGATCCGCCGTCCGAAAAAGAATCCGGCGTGACGTTGAGAATGCCCATAATAAGCGGGCTTTGTTGATAATTTAAAAGGAAACGACCGCAGCGCCACCGACCGTTTTGTTTTTGAGGCGATAAAAAAAAGGCTCCCCGTTTCCGGGCAGCCTTTTTTTTATCTAGAGCACCACCTTCTCTCATGACGAGGGGTTATGCAGGCACAGTCGTCGGCGGTACGGGAGTTGTTGCGCAGGCCTGAACGATGGCTTCAATTTCAGGGGCATCAAGGGTTTCTTTTTCCAAAAGTGCCTCAGCCAACGCTTTTAGGGTTTTCATATTGTCGGTGATCATTGTTTTGGCCCGTTCATAGTTTTCGATGATCAAGCGCCGCACTTCGCGGTCGATTTCAATCGCGGTGTGCTCGGAATAATCCCGATGCTGTGAAATTTCACGTCCGAGAAAGATTTCTTGTTCCTTTTTCCCAAAGGTCAGCGGACCCATTCTTTCGCTCATCCCCCACTCACAGACCATTTTTCTGGCCATGTCGGTCGCACGCTCAATGTCGTTGCCCGCACCGGTCGTAATATGTTTTAGGACCAATTCTTCGGCAACACGGCCGCCCATCATGATGGTGATCGTATTGTAAAGCCATTCTTTTTGGTAGTTATGCCGGTCATCCGTCGGCAATTGCATGGTCACACCCAGCGCCCGACCACGCGGGATAATCGTCACCTTGTGAATAGGATCGGTCCCGGGCAGCAGTTTCGCGATGAGCGTGTGGCCTGCTTCATGGTATGCGGTGACTCTTTTTTCTTCGTCGGTCAGCACCATGCTTTTTCGCTCGACGCCCATCAAAACCTTGTCTTTGGCATCTTCAAAATCAACCATTTCGACCACGGTCTTGCTTCTGCGTGCTGCGAGCAAAGCCGCTTCGTTGACGAGGTTTTCAAGATCTGCACCCGCAAAACCGGGTGTGCCCCGGGCAATGATGTCTAAAATGACGTCAGAGGCCAAGGGAATCTTTTTTGTGTGGACTTTCAATACTTCCGCACGGCCTTTGACATCGGGACGGCCGACGGTAATCTGTCGGTCGAAACGACCCGGGCGGAGCAGGGCAGGGTCAAGCACGTCCGGTCTGTTTGTCGCCGCAATAAGAATGACCCCTTCGGAGGTTTCAAAACCGTCCATTTCGACCAGAAGTTGGTTTAAGGTCTGCTCCCGCTCGTCATGTCCTCCACCGAGTCCCGCGCCACGATGACGACCGACGGCATCAATCTCATCAATAAAGATGATGCACGGTGCATGTTTTTTGCCTTGCTCAAAAAGGTCTCGGACACGAGAAGCGCCGACGCCCACAAACATTTCGACAAAATCAGATCCGGAGATCGAGAAAAAAGGCACGCCCGCTTCACCGGCAATCGCCTTGGCCAAAAGGGTTTTCCCCGTCCCGGGCGGGCCAACAATCAAAACGCCCTTTGGAATACGTCCACCCAATTTTTGAAATTTTGGCGGATCTTTTAAAAATTCAATAATTTCTTCGACTTCCACTTTTGCTTCTTCAACACCGGCAACATCCGCAAAAGTGACTTTCTTTTTTTCCTCGGAGAGCAACTTCGCTTTGCTTTTTCCAAAAGATAAAGCCTTGTTGCCCCCCATCTGCATCTGTCGCATAAAGAAAACCCACAAGCCGATAAAGAGGATAAAAGGCCCCCAGGTCATAAGAAAGGTCATGTACCAAGGCGGAGCTTCCGGGGGTTTTGCGGTGATGCGCACATTTTTTTCACGAAGTGTTTTTACAAGGTCCGGGTCATTTGCGGTATAGGTTTTGAAGTTCGTGCCGTCTTTTAGGGTTCCGGTAATATAATTATCGCGAATCGTGACTTCAGAAACCTCGCCCTTTTCGATCTTTAACATAAATTCTGAGAAGATGATCTCGTCTTCCATTGGGCGGGAGGTGGTATTAAAAAGATTAAACAATAAAATCATAAAAAGGCCCACGACAAACCAAAGGGCCAGATTCTTTGAACGAGGATTCATCTAGTTCTCCTAAAAGTTCAAATGCTTCTTGAAAGAGTCAAGGAGTCTATTTCGCAGTTTATCACACTCAATGACGGCTGACAATCAGAGCGAAGTCTCCATTCAAAATTGCTGTATCAGCTTATCATAAGCCTTACAAACGACGAATTCAAGGGGTGGGCTTTAAGGATACGGGTTACTCTGCGGTAATATTGTCGAGCGACGCAATATATGGAAGATTGCGGTAGCGGTTTTTGTAGTCAAGGCCGTAACCTACGACATATTGATTTGGAATCTCAAAACAGATGTAGTCAATATTTGCTTGAATCTTGCGGCGCTCCGGTTTGTTCAACAAGGTACAAAATTTGAGGGATCCGGGTTTGCGCTTCAGAATCTCCTCCCGCAGAAAAGTTACGGTATATCCGGAATCAACAATATCTTCCACAATCAAAACATCCCGCCCTTTGATTTCGGAAACGATGTCGGAAATAATCTTTACCGTGCCGCCGTCCCGGCGGCGCTTGTCTCTCTGACGCGAGACAACAAGGAAATCCACTTCAAGTGGAATCGGCACCGCACGCACCAAATCAGAAAAAAAAGCAAAGGCACCTTTTAAGATGCCCACCATCAAAAGATCCTTGTTTTTATAATCTTCGGCGATCTTAAGCCCCAGCGTTTTAATCCGTCTACGCATGGCTTCCTGTGTGATCACGGGCTTTCCAAAAAGTTTTTTCCCCATGCTAAGCGGCAGTCCCTCAGATTTGATCGTAAAACCGATTTTTTCGATTCTTAAATTTTGCTTGTTTCATTAGGTTTTATTACTTCAATAGTAAGCACACGACGACTCTCCGCGGTGGCGCAGAAACGTGCATCCAGTCGATGCCCGATCAGCCACATAATGCCCTCCGAACAGGATAAAATCGGAATGTGATGGCGATCGTTCTTTTTAATTTTCGCATCAACAAAAAAATCTTGGAGTTTTTTATGGCGCCCACCCATTCCAAGCGGTGAAAAACGATCACCCCGGCACCATGATCGAATCGACAAGGGCGGCGAAAGCTTATCAAAATCAAAAGAAGCCTTGCAAGCCGAAAAGGGATGTTTTTTTTCGGCTTGCAAGGAAATCTTCATCCGAATGGACCAGGCAGACAAACTCACTTCAGTACAAAAAGGAGGGTCGCCCAGTTCCGGGAAGACATATTCATCTTGTTTTTTGTCATCAAAGCCTTCTTTTTTTCCCGAAAGGCTGCGCTGAATAAAAAACCTCGCGCCTTGTTTTTTGGCGGTCAATCCTCGGCCAAGTCTCGTTTGTGTGCCCTGATGCCCTGGAAAGACCAGGGCGCGCAGCCTTTCGATTTCTTTAAATTTAATCCCTTTAAGCTCGCCGCACACCTTTTCAATCCCCCACCGCAAAACCCGTCTTTGCATTGCGATATGAAGTTGCGTCAATGAAGACAGGTCAAAGCTCACCGACCGCTGTTTGACCTCCACAGCAAGTGTCGGAAGAATCGCTTGAACGGCTTGACGCATAAAATCATCCTCTGCCTCCAATAAAGCGGTTTCCCGACAGAGCGTCTCTTTTATCTTTACATTGTAGGTTTCCAGAAGCGGAATCAGTTGATGGCGGATCTTGTTTCGAAGATAGACGGGCTGCGCATTTGAAGGGTCTTGTACGAATGGGATCTTATTTTCGGAAAGCACTGCTAGAATTTCTTTGCGCCAAGCGTACATCAAAGGCCGTACAATACTCCCTGCGCCCCGACCTGCTTCCCGCTTCTCCGGAATCCCTCGAAGACCCGTCAAGCCCGAGCCGCGCAGCATGTGCATCAAAAAGGTTTCGGCTTGGTCATCTGCCGTATGTCCCAGCGCGATCCATTTCGAGCCGGTTTTTTTTGCCGTCTCCGTTAAAAATGCATAACGCGCGGTCCGCGCACCCGCTTGTTTTGAAAGACGACTTTCTTTGCAGATTGCCGCAACAGGCTGCGTGACGATCGTCGCGGGCAGACCCCAGTTTTTCGAAAGCTGTGCAACAAAATATGCCTCTGATTCCGCTTCCGGCCGGAATTGATGATTCAAATGTGCAACATGCAGAACAAGCCGATACGGCTCAGGAAGATGTTTTAAAAGATAAAGCAGACAAACGGAATCGGGGCCGCCCGAAACAGCAACAAGCACTTTATCTCCCGGTGCGATGCCAAAACGGGCGAGCGACTGAAGCAGTTTTTCAATCGAGACGGACATCCTTATATTCAGAGGTTTGCGTGGGAGGCGAGGCGAAGCGGTCTCATTTCCGCGCCAAAACCGCTTTGGCTTTATCGACGTCTTTTTGGATTTGATTGCTCAGCGCGGCCTTATCTTCAAAATATTCATCGCCGCGGATCCAGTCAATCAGGGTGACGCGCAGGCGTTTTTCGTAAAGATCTTTACTAAAATCAAACAGGTGGACTTCCAATGAAAGCACATTTTTGTCAAATGTGGGTTTCGAGCCGATATAGACTACGCCGTCTTTTGTCCCGTATCCGTCCGTTTTCAGAAAATCGGCGCGGGCAGCATAAATCCCTTTTTTGGGGATCAGTTCATTGGGGAGCCGGAGATTCGCCGTGGGGAACCCAAGCGCCGCGCCCATATCATCCCCGCGAATGACCTTCCCTTCGAGAGTGTAATAACGCCCCAGCATTTTGGACGCCAGCGCGACCTTGCCTTCCAAAAGCAGCGTTCTGATTTCCGAAGAACTGACCACACGGCCCTCAACGATCACCGGCTCCGGAGAAATCACTTTAAAACCAAGCGTTTCCCCAAAACGGATGAGGTCATCCAGGGTGCCTGCATGGTCTTTTCCAAAGCGGAAGTTTTTTCCCACAACCACTTCCTTGCAACCCATCTTTTCATGTAGGAATTTCGTAGCAAATGCTTCAGGGGAAAGCTCCGCAAAAGCCTTATTGAATTCCGCCGTGTAGGTAATATCAATCCCATGCGCTTCAATAATCCGCGTTTTAATTTGAAATGTATTCAGCAGCTTAAAGGTTTCCTCCGGTTTCAGGTAACGTCTGGGATGCGGTTCAAAAGTCAAAACGACTGCCGTGCCGTCATTTAGCTTCGCACGTTTGATGGTCTCGGCCAAAATCGCCTGATGGCCTAAATGCACACCGTCAAAGTTTCCGATCGCAACGACGGGGTAATTTACGTTGGGCTTGATATTCGAGGCGCCGATGAGCAATTTCATGTCATTTCCCTTGGGTTAACATTTGAGCGATTTCTTTTGCAAAATAAGTTAGAAAGATATCAGCCCCCGCACGTTTCATGGAGAGCAGTGATTCAAAGGCGGCTTTTTTTTCATCCAACCACCCTTTTTCCGCCGCCGCTTTGATCATGGCGTATTCCCCGCTCACCTGATAGGCGGCAATGGGCACATCAAAACCTGCGCGTAAATCCCGAATGAGATCCAGATACGGCAAGGCCGGTTTCACCATGATCATGTCCGCACCTTCTTCAATATCCGACGCGGCTTCCCGGATGGCCTCACGTGCGTTGGCCGGATCCATTTGATAGGCCTTGCGATCTCCGAATTGCGGAGCGGAATCCGCCGCATCCCGAAACGGGGCATAAAAACAAGAGGCATACTTGACGGCATATGAAAGGATCGGGGTTTCCGCGTAGCCGTTTTGATCCAGGCCATTGCGAATCGCAGCCACACGGCCATCCATCATGTCAGAAGGCGCGACGATATCCGCACCGGCCTCTGCGTGACTCAGCGCCATTTTCACCAGCAGCGCCAAGGTTTCATCATTGAGAATCTTCCCGTCTTTCACGATGCCGCAGTGCCCGTGGGAAGTGTATTCATCAATGCAGACATCCGTGATCACCAAACGGTCAGGGTGAGCTTTTTTCAGAGCACGCACGGCTTGCTGCACAATGCCTTGAGGATCCATGCCTTCGGAGCCGATTTCGTCTTTGCGCTTTGGAATGCCAAAGAGCATGACGGCAGGAACCCCCAGTCCAAAAGCTTCGGCGCAGGTTTTTAAGAGTTCTGGAATGCTCAGACGATATTGTCCGGGCATGGAAGCAATTTCACTTTTTCCACCTGTGCCGTGCTGCACAAAGAGCGGGAGAATGAGTTGATCGACCGAAAGACGGCTTTCTCGAACAAGCCCCCGGATGGCCGGGTTTTGTCTCAATCTGCGCGGACGATGAATGGGAAAAGCCAAATAAATCTCCTGGTGAACACTGATTTCAGCCCTTTAGTTTACGCCTAATTTTGATAATAATCCACAATCGCATCAGTAAGCGCGGGAAAAGTATAGTTCTTCGGCACCACAGACACTTGAAAACCCAAGGCCGTGGCCGCGTCGGCCGTAATCGGGCCGATGCACGCCAGCTTACTCTCTTTTAAATATTTTGCGATCCGCGCTTTTCCCACAATCTCAACAAAGTGACGCAAGGTCGATGCACTGGCGAAGGTCAGCATATCGATTTTGCGCTGCGTGAAAAGGCTGTCGATCTCTCCCGGCGCATAGCTCGGGCGCAGGGCTTGATAAGCGGGAACGACATCAACCTCACCGCCCAAGTCGCGCAATGTTTCAGGCAGGATCTCCCGCGCCTCAAGTGCTCTGGGAATCAAAAACCGTTTGCCTTTCACACCCCGGGCGGCCAAGAGGTCCAGGAGTCCTTCTGCTTTAAATTCGCTCGGGATCAGGTCAACGCGCAAATCCCAATCCTCAATCGCCTTTGCCGTGCGCGGGCCGATCGCACAAATGGCAATCCCCTTCAGCAAACGCAGATCTTTCCGGAGGGTTTTCAAACGCTTTCGGAAAAAGGAGACCCCATTGACGGAGGTAAAAATCAAGACATCGTAGGATTCAATCTGCGCAATCGCCGTATCAAGCGCATTCCAATCGGGCGGCGGTGCAATTTGAAGGGTCGGAAAAGAAATCGTCTCCGCACCAAAAGCAGATAATTGATCTAAAAATTCACCCGCCTGCGTTTTTGCGCGCGTGACCAAAATGCGCTTGCCAAAAAGAGGACGGCGCTCGAACCAATTCAGTGACGCCCTCAAAGAAACAACCTCCCCGACAACCATCACGACCGGGGGCTTAATCCGTGTTTCTTCAGCAAGCGCCACAACGGTACCCAGCGTAGCGGTGATGGTTTTCTGATAAGGATAACTGCCCCACTGAATCAGTGCCGTAGGCGTATCGGCTGCTTTGCCGTGCTCAATGATTTTTTGCGTAATGGTCTGTAAGTTTCCCATCGCCATTAAAAAAACAAGGGTATCCCGGCCCGTCACTAATTTTTCCCAATCGAATGGACTGTGTGTTTTGTCCGGATCTTCATGACCGGTGACAATGGTGAGCGAAGAGGCCATTTTCCGATGTGTCAGGGGAATACCCGCATAACTCGGCACGCCGATGGCCGAAGAAACACCCGGCACAACTTCAAAAGGAATGGACGCCGCCGCCAGGGCCTCTATTTCTTCACCGCCCCGGCCGAAAATAAAAGGATCGCCGCCTTTCAAACGCACAACCGTTTTCCCCGATTTTGCGGATGCAATCAATAGTTGGTTGATTTTTTCCTGATGTTCGGAATTGAGTGCCCCGCCTTTTTTCCCAACGTAAATACGCTCCGCACTCTCTTTTGCAAAATCAAGCAGTTTCGGATTCGCCAGGTAATCATGAATGACAACATCGGCACGCGCAAGCAAGGCTTTGCCACGCAGGGTCAAAAGTCCGGGATCACCGGGTCCGGCTCCCACCAGTACAACCTGTCCTGTTTTTAAGCCCAGTGACGACGACATGGACGATTACCTGACAATCATTTTGAGTTTAGGAAAAAATTTTGGAAATAGCGAGCGATCCTCTGCAATTTTCGCCTTGAATCTGAAAATTTCATCTCTCGAAAAATTCAACCCGGACTTAAATCGGAGCTTCCTTAAAAAGCGCATTTAAGGATATCGGCCTACACGAACTTCGTCAACGGAAAATCCACCGTTTAATCAGCGCTTCCCGCGATCACAGAAAAATCAAAAAAAGGCCGACCTGAAAAAGGCCGGCCCGGACGTATTTACACAGAACAGGATAGGACCTGAATTCAATTCATCTCGTTCGCGTGGGTAAGTCCCTCACGTGCGAGTGCCATCGCGTCCTTGCCATGCCCCATCATAACATCAAGATGACCTTGTTCGCCGTGATCCACCGCTGATTTGGCATGATTGAGGGCCTCCTTGACCATAGACATGGCCTCGGGTCCGTGCATTTTTGTCGCCTTGCTGGCATCGGAGGCATTGATCCCTTCTTGTCCATGCCCCAGACATTCCTGTGCTTCCTTGACCATCTTCTTAAAATGTTTTAGCGCCACACCGCCATGCCCTTGGCTGCCGTGATCGAGCCCCTGTTCTCCTTGAGCGACCATCTCATTGCAATGTTTTTTTGCAACTTTGACGTGCATCGAAGATCCTGCGAAACTGACACCGGAAAATGCAAAAACAGCAACTGCAACCGCGGCAATGGAAATATTTAAACGCATATTCTCCCTCCATTTTCATCGTTAAAACATCCCCATTATTCCTGTTCTGAGTGGATTTAGGGATGCCGTATAATGATGAGTAAGGTTTGCTGGAATGAATCATTGGACTTAAGATCTTTTCCAAATTGATAGAAAATCAGTAGTAACACTTTCATATTGCACAGTCAAGCCTCTTTGACATATGATCCCTCAAGCGACTTTTTAAATGAAACAGGAGAGAGATGGGCACGCAGGCAGAAACACCGGTCGAAATCACATCCCTCAAAGAAGAAGGAATTCGCATTCGCTGGGCGGATGGTCATGAAGCCGTCTATCCCGCCCTCTATCTGCGCGGGCAGTGTCAATGCGCTTCCTGCGTCGATGAGTGGAGCGGAGAAAAACGCATCAAGACCGAGCAAATTCCGGAAGGCATTCACAGCACGTCTATCGAAGCCAAAGGACGTTATGCCGTCTCCATCCACTGGAGCGATGGTCACGACACAGGCATCTACCCCTTTGATTATTTAAGAAAAATCTGTCCTTGCGCGCAGTGTAAACGCCCCTGGCCCTAAAGCCTCACCCCTTATTCTTGTAAGACCTTTTTTGCTGCGGATTTCGCGCAGCGGAATCCGTTGTCCGAGCCCGCGATATGGGGGCGGTTGTAGTTGCGAAAGGTCACTTGAGCAAACATCTCGTCGGCGAAATGACGGCTGGGATTAAAAGCCCCGCCCCGCACGACCTTTTGAAAAATGCCATAATCGGGCGATTGATAGGTATTGCCCGGATAGGGGCGGTACCAGCTGTCCGTCCACTCTGAAACATTGCCCGCCATGTCAAAAACACCGTAAGGGCTTTTATCTTCCGAAAAGCTGCCCACAGGCTGGGGGTATCGGCCGATATTTGATTTTTGAGGATCAAAGACATTGCCCCAGGGATAGGCCCGCCCATCTGTCCCCCGCGCCGCTTTTTCCCACTCAGCTTCCGTGGGAAGTCGTTTGCCCAAGGCACTGCAATAACTATCCGCATCCGTCCAGCTTACTTGTGTGACAGGCACTTTCGCAGGACGGTCCGGCAAGACATGATTTTTGTCAAACTTCAAATAATCCTCATAAGTCACTTCATAGCGATCAATAAAAAAATCAGGCAGAAAGACCTTGTGTTTGGGTTTTGCATTTTCTTGCCCCCAGGGACTATCGGGCGGAAGTTCGTCCAATCCCATCTCGAAATCTCCCGCAGGAATGTGTACCATGCCTTCGGGAGGCACTATGGCCTCAGCGGAAGCCGTGCCTGGCAAAACAAACGAGAGCACAACAAAAAAAGAGACGCCGACGCTAAAAAAAAGAGAGGGAGGGAACATCGCGCAATTGTAGGATTCACATGGAAACATGTCAACCCAGGCTTCATCAGAGCTTCCTTTACAGCTAAAAAGAGGACACGTATAATGGGATAAGAACATTTTGAACAAGGAAAATTTCATGCATAAAAACCCTTTTCCGACCTATGGCGATTCCTTAATTAACACCCTAATCTCCACTTACGCCGAAGAAAATCATGCTGCGCGGGTTTATGCTGAAATCAGTGACGCCCGGGGCTGGCCTTTGCTCATCGACCATGTGGCTGTCCGCTGCCTGGATATCGAAACCCGTGCGGCCATTTTTTTAAAATCAGGGTACGTCTTTCGGGGTGAACGGGTTGAATACCCCGATCAGGGATGGTGGGCAAAAATATATCGCAAGGCGCGGCAACCCGTGCTCTTTGTGGATCAGGCTTACACGGATGCACGAGGAAAAAACAGCATCATCCCGGCCTGGGTAAAACGCTTCGGAGATAAAGCGTTGCACCACATCGCCGTGCGCGTTGATGACATCGATCAGGCCGTCGCCGTTTTAAAAACACACGGCATTCAATTCGCGGGGGCGATCGTCGGCAGCCCCGGCTCCCGTCTGCGCCAAGTCTTCACCGCCTCAGAAGTCCGGGAAGGTGCGGCCTACTCCGTGCTCGAATTGACCGAACGCAATGGCTACACCGGATTTTACCCAGATCAGGCCAATGCCTTAATGCAATCGTCAACACGGAAGATTTCGGAATAAACACTTTGGGACACTCTGATTAACTCACCACCAAGGCCAAATCCGTCAGTTTATCCATCGCAGTGCAACCCAGGATGCAATAGAGTTCGAATTGTTCTCCATGTGCATTCGCGAAAAAAACAAGTTCTGTTTTCAAATTTTTTTCAGAAACCGGATTGCTGTAGATTTCCTCACCCGAATCGAAAAGCAACCCGAATTCATGAACATCTCCCGTTTTATCCGCATATTCGAAAACAATCTTGATCCGGGAGCCCTTAGGGATTTTCAACACATGCTTAAGCGGATGCCCTTTTTCATCCAAAAACCCTTTTTCGGTGACTTTGAGTAAAACAAGGGTTTCCACCTGTTGCGCCATCGCCGGAAAAGATCCCGCACTGAAGAAAAAACCGATCAGTATCGCAACCATCATGTCCTTATAGCGTCTTTTTATCTTCATCCTGCCCTCCTAAAATAAGGCGGTTTAAACAAAACCAATGTACGTCGATGAAAAAAGATCAAACCCTCTTATTCCCGCGAACGTTCTACTTTCAATATTAAGCAAGTGATATGCCAACAACGGTATGGAAATGGGCGATGCCGACCCATCGATTGAGGAAAGAACCTGATTCCCTGAACCGGCGTGTTACATTTTTTGGAAATCAAATTTGATTTTCGGAAACAAAGATTCATAATATCCGCACTCGCCGCAATCGTACCCCTGCAATACCTGACTCAATAGGGAAAATCCAAAAGGAAAAGGCTCCGAAGTCTAAAAAATCTTTAAAAATCCGGTGCATATTATTACACGAAAGAATGTTCTGCGGAACAGCGGAACAATGGAAACCCCGCCCCGTTTTTTCTCCATTCGGTATTTTATTCGGCATCCGATTTGCTTTTTATAAAGAGCAACGAGAGATAAGGTCGATGGCATACGGCATCCGCCTTTCTTGTTCAGGCAATCCACATCATAAGGAGGGTCATGCAATGAAACTGAAAATTATACTTGAGTCGAAAGACCAAGGAAGGTTCAGAGCTTACGTGCCTGCTTTGCCCACTTGCACAGGCACCGGGATCGGGAAAAACGAAGCCTTGGAAAATATTCGAAAGGCCGTCTTGCTGCATTTTGGTATTGAAGAGATCGTTCATCCCCAAAAACAGCATCCTGTGGCATACTATAAGTATCGATTAACACAGGCCATCACGGGAAAGATGAGCACAGAGAAAAAACAAGCCGCTCTGACCGCACTCGCGGGAATCGGACTCATGGTCGCTGTAATCTGGGGCGCTGGGTTCTTTGCTTAGAAAAAACGTCCCTATACGGCGGAAAATTGCAGGCCCCATCGGGGCCCCGGACTCCGTAAGATCGGGCTTGAAACATCCGCCTTAAGGATGCTCTGATCAAGGTTCAATCCTGAATCAATAGACTACACGTTTCAAACATGCGGCTTTGCCCGTTTAAAAATCACTTATCCGTAAAGCATGCATTACGGGCAAGAGCATATCACGCTCATCCATCCCTTCGATTACAAGACTTTGTCAAGAACGATAAAAAGAATTTCTTGTTAAGACCCACTTCTGATTCACCCAATTTTTGGAAGAGATTTCATCTATCGCCTTCCTTTTCTCTGACCCAGGCGCCATCATCCGGAAAAGTGCACCGCTTCTTGACAGTTAAAGCCGAATGCAGTAATTTCCAAGACAGACGGTATATTTTTCAAACACGCCGCATCCTGATTTACTCACGCCATCTCCTCGTTTTCGTACCGTTTTTCGACAAGGAGGATAAAATGACCCAAAGCACGCATACCTATCAAAACCGGCGCATCCAGGAACGCAGACCGCTCTTAAGATCCATGCGCTGGCATCATCGCTACCGGGAAAACCAGGCGGGCCAGATTCATGATTTCTCCCCATCGGGTTTCTTCCTGGAACCGCTGGGCCCGATGCCCAACAACATCCGTACAGACGATGTCATCTGGATTACCCCAAAGGTCGGTAAACAAGAACACTATCTTTCCGCAACCGTGCGTTGGCGCACAGGTGCCACACCAGAGCACGGGCAAGGTTTTGGCCTGGAGTTCGACGACTACAGTAAACAAGTCGCCAAAGATCTGCAGCTTTAGGGAAACTCCGATTACATCCGGGGTGAATTTTTCGAGAGATAAAATTTTCAGATTCAAGGCGAAAATTGCAGAGGATCGCTCGCTATTTCCAAAATTTGCAACGCAGAAATTGAGGGGTTTCGCCTCGAAAAACAATTCATGACTTAATCAGGGCTTCTCTAGATCTTAAACAACAAAACCCGAAGCCGAAGCACGAACCGTGCTTCGGCTTCATCCCTTCCCGAATAAAAATCACCCTACTTCCTTAAACACCCGACAGAGATTTTCATCAGAAATCCTTTCATGCGGATCTCCCGGTTTTTCCGGGATTCAGACAACCTTGACAATCCACCATGCTATGTTAAGTTTTTAAAAGTGATTGTAAGCCGGAACCTTATCACGGCAAGGAGATGAAAGGGAATTTCATCAGGAAAAGCCTGACCTCAATATCCCGAAACCATATAATTTGAAACGACCTCTGGAAATGATCTCGTTTCTTTAATACTCAGCAGGAGGAATAGAATGAGTCTTGATGCACAAATCGCCACTATGGTGAAAACTGTCCCGGAATGTGTTGCAGCAGGTGTTGTTGACATCCAAACCGGCATGTTGCTTGGCATTAAAACAATCGACAGTCATCCGCAGGAAGTGATTGACCTTGTGGCTGCAGCAACCGGAGATCTCTTTCAAGGTCCCAATGTACAAGCAATCGAGTCCCTTTTTAAAAAGATGCGAGGCGTAACGGATAACCATCATTATTTCCAAGAAATCATTATTCTTTCGGACAACCTCATCCATGTTTTTCAGCGTGGAAAAAGAAATGAGGATGTCGTCGTTATCGTGGTCTGCCGTGTGTCCGCAAGCCTCGGCATGGTGCTTTCAAAATCCAGAACAGCCCTGCCATCGCTCGAAGGTGCGATCTAAGAACGCTCTGATGAAGTCCGGGGTGAATTTTCGAAAGATGAATTTTTCAGATTCAAGGCGCAAATTGCAGGAAATAGCCTGTTATTTACAAAATTTGCAACGTGGAAGTTGGGAATTTCGGCCTTGAGATACCCATTCATGACTTGATCGGATATGCGCTAAGGAATCGATTAACCCGATTTTTCTCTTAAGGAGCCTGCCTCAGATGTCGCAGCCCGGCCATCAAGGTGAACCGCTTTACCGGCTCACTTCCGCATCCGTCAATCGCCCAAACGGCGCCCTGCTGAAAGAAATGGAATGGTCTATCCGGGACCACGCCGTAACGATTATCTTTGGCCCGGGCGGAACAGGAAAAAGCCTCTTGCTGCGCTGCTTAGCCGGCAACAGGCTGCCGCCGGAATGGTCTCTGCATGGAGATTGGCGCTATCGCAATCAGAACCTGTCAGCATTGATTTCCAATGGAAGCCGTCCAAACGACATCGCGTGGCTTCCGCAACGCAAGAGACCCCTGACACATCACGCTACTCCAGAAGCGCGCCCGGATGTTTCAGCCGAGCCGGGTTCATGGCGAAAAATACTGAATTCGGGCGCCCATACCATCTTACTCGATGAGCCGACGGTCGGGTTCTCGGATCAAGAAATCAATGAACTCGTGACTGCGCTGCGTGCCCACACAAAAAAAGGGGCCGCTATTGTGATCACCCATGATCTCGCGTTTGCACGAAAAGTCGCCGACGATGTTTGCCTCCTGTGTGCCGGTGAGATTGCAGGCTGCGCCGATGCTAGGGAGTTTTATGAAAACCCGCCTTCGGACTTGGCGGCTCAATTTCTAAAACAAGGCAACTGCGCCCGTAAACCCGCACCGATACCTCTCCCGCCTCATTTTAATTGGATTTTACCGGGACGGCTTGCCGGAATGGGTAAACCCGGCCTGCTGGGAGACGTGAATCAGGATTTAACGGCCATTGCCACGGCAGGGGTTTCTCATCTTGTCTCTCTCACCAAGACCCTCTTTCCGGCAGACAAACTTCGCCCCTATGGTATTTCAGGCAGACATTTCCCCATCACCGACATGAGTGTGCCCGCCATCGGCACAACCGCCAGCCTGTGTCGCGACATCAAACGTCAGATGGAAAGCGGTGTCGGTGTTGCGCTCCACTGTCATGCCGGGCTCGGACGAACCGGAACCATTCTTGCCAGTGTGCTGGTTTGGCTGGGCAGATCCCCGGAAGAAGCCATCAATGAAATTCGGGCCGCCGGAAAAGGATATATACAAAACAAGGCTCAGCTTGATTTTGTCTATCGTTTCGCCGAAGGGACTTAATCAGAGCATCCTTAAAGGAAGATCTGTATAGAATGCAGTGCGGCTTTGATAATCGGTTCGGGATAAAGACCGAGAAAAAGCGTTACAAATGCCGTAATCCCCAGGGCAACTTTAATTGAAGGGGAAAACGAAAGGGCCGTACCGGGATGAGGCTCATCCATGTACATAACCTGAACCACTTTAAAATAATAATAAAGCGACACCGTGCTATTCAGGATGCCGATAACCGCCAGCCAATAAAATTCG
>JALUVJ010000036.1 GCA_027020665.1 Nitrospira sp. | reverse complement strand
ACCAAGGGAATTTCCGCCATGAGGGCCAATCCGAGCCCTTCCGACATCAAGGAAAACCCCGGGCCCGAGGTCGCCGTCATGGCCTTCTTTCCTCCGAAAGAAGCCCCGATCGCCATATTGACGGCGGCCAGTTCATCCTCCGCCTGAATCATGATCCCCCCCCTTTCGGGCAGATAGTGACTGAGGACTTCCATGATCTCCGTGGCCGGAGTAATGGGATAACCGGCATAAAAATCACATCCTGCGGCCAAACTCCCCAAAACGACAGCCTGGTTGCCTGTTAGACACCAGGGCAGTGACTTGAGGGCTTCTCTTGCCGGCCAAAAAGGTTCTTTTTCAAAATCCCGCACGGCCCATTCATAACCGGCCTGAAAAGAGTGCCGATTCTGTTCGACGACTGCTTCACCTTTATTTTCAAAATGCGCGGCTAAAGCGGTGAAGGCCGTTGCCGGCTGAATACCCAAAAGATAAGAAAGCAGGCCCAAAGCAACAATATTCGCCCTGCCTTTACCGCCCGGAAGATGCGCAGCCAGTCCCTTAAATGCAACGGGGAGTTGATTTTTCACTTGGAATAATCCCTCCGGCGGATGCCCGACGGCCTTTTCGCAGATCATCCATGTTTCCTCATGGAAAGACAGAGATTCGGCAAAACGGTCCGCGTTTCTAAAGTCAAAGGCAAGCAGCAGATCAATTTCATCCGCCTGTTTTTCAAAGGGGGTATCGCCCAACCGTATAAAACAAGCACTCTCTCCTCCGCGAATCTGCGGGCCGTAACTCTTGCTCATAATCGCAAACAGTCCGGAAGCGGCTGCGGCGGAAAGCAAAAGCTCTCCCGTCGTCATCACGCCCGCCCCGCCACTGCCTACAATGGCAATCGAGATCTCGTTTTTTTTATCCATTGTCTGCTGTGACATGTTTTAATCTCCTGTGTGAGGATATGTTACCGATTAAACCGGCACGCGCTTCCCCCAAGGGCTGCGGGTTTCATTTTTGGCCGTAAACAGCGCAAATCAAGATTTCTTCAAATCATGTCTTTTCACAACGGCACCACACGCAGTCACAGTGTTCGGGATGCACGCAGCGTTCATCCTTGACGCGGCTCTTATAACGGGCTTCGGCCAAGGGCAAGAGCAGGCGTTTCCAGAGACTCAGGCCGTAATAGGCGCGCATGAAACCGCGCGTGTCCGGATTTCGGGACAAACGCCACAATAGAAAGCGGTAGGCCAATGCACCGAATCGGTCAACGAGGCTGCGGTTGACCAAGGCGGCTTGCAAGGGCGGCAGCAATTCCCGTTTCCAAAGCGCATCATAGGAAACGTCTTGAATGATGCTCTGCGCCGCCAGATAACCGGAGACCATCGCGTAACGCATGCCGAAACCCCAGAGAAAATCCTGAAAACCGGCGGCTTCACCGACGTAGAGGTGCCTTGCATGCTCTTCCGAAGCCTTGAGGTAAAAATTGCCGAAGCCGCCGAATTCCCGGGGATTTTTCATTTCAAAGTCGATGTGCCGCCGAAAGGCTTGCTGCATACGATCAAAATAAACCTTCTCCCGCGGAAAATCACGAAACAGCACGGTCGCCATTGTCGCCTTTCCCGCATGCACCAGGAAATAGGCGTATCCGCCGGGCGCGATATCGTCGTTTAAAATGCTGACGGATTGATCCGGCAAATCCGTCTCAAAGGTCATCCCCTTGGCGATGGCATCGGCCCCCTTCGGGCCGGTCGCCGTAATCGCACAACCTTCAAGGTGCTTGATGCGTTCGCCGAAGCGGATCTCCACACCGGCTTTGAGTGCCTGCGCTTTCAAACCCTGATCCAGCGAATCTTCGACAGTGCCGCGCCGAACAAGGTAAAAAAACGGCGTTTTCGAACGCAGGTCAAGTGATTTTCCCCTCGGGCCGATGACTCGGCCGCTGTAAAAAGGGGCGCAACGGAAATTGATTGCAATGCCCATCTTGTCCAGCGTATCGACAATATCTTCCTCTTGGCTCCAGTTTTCAATGCCCTGAAAGTCGCCGTGGAAGCGCGCCCCGACTTCCTTCCGGGCTTCATAGACCGTGACCCGATACCCTGCTTTTTGAAGCGTGAGGGCGGCGACCAGTCCCGAAGGCCCCGCGCCGACAATTTCGAATTTTTTTTCCGACATGATTTTTTTATCCTTTTTCCGATTCCCGATGAATGGCAAACGCCACAGGTTCCGCCTGAAAACGCATCCGGCAGCGTTCGGAGCAAAAGACAAAGGTCCGGCCCTTGTTTTCGTATTTGATCGACGCCGTCCAGGCGTCCACACGCATGCCGCAGACGGGGTCGCGCACCCAGGCATGGTCTTCCTGTTTCCGGTCGTGCAGCGCCCCGTCTTCCAGCCACAGAATGCGGTCGGCCACGTCCTCGGCGCGGGGGTCGTGGGTCACGACGACGACGGCGCAGCCTGCGTCGCGCGCGATATCGTGTAAAATCATCAGCACATCCTGTCCCTTGCGGGAATCCAGATTCCCGGTCGGCTCATCGGCGAGCACGATGGGCGGACGATTGATCAGGGCCCGAGCAATGGCGACCCGTTGTTTCTCGCCGCCCGAGAGGGTTTTGGGCAAGACCTTCCGGCGTTTGTCCAAGCCGAGCTGCGCCAGAAGCCCTTCCATGCGTTTTTTCACCTCCGACCTGCCGAGGATACCCAATCGAGCGGGAAAGAGAATGTTCTCTTCCACATTCAGGGCCTCTAAAAGATTAAAGGCCTGAAAAACAAAACCGATCTTCCGGGCGCGCAAGGCAGCCAGCGCGGCGTCGGCCAGGGCGTACATGTCTTCGCCGTCGATCAGGATGTGCCCGGCACTCGGCCGGAGCAAGGTGCCCAGCATGGAGAGCAGCGTCGTCTTTCCGGAACCCGAAGGCCCCATGATTAAGACCAATTCACCCTCAAAGATGCTGAGATTTACACCCTCCACCGCGCGCACTTCGGACGCGCCGCTGCCGAAAGTTTTGCTCAGTTCCCGGGTTTGAAGAAGTACTCGTTGAGGCATCCTATCCTCATTAATCCTGAAAAATGGTCACGGGATCGACTTTTTGCACCGTGCGCGCCGCGCCCAAAGCCGCCAGAATCGCCATAGGTACGGCCAACAGAACAAGCGACACAAAATGACGAAGGCGCACGGCCAGGTTGATCTGCGGGACCAGGGCAGGCAATGCCGCCAAAACCGTGTAGGACAATGCAAAAGTCAATAGCAAGGCAAGGGCAATGACAGTCAGGCTTTGAAAGAGTGCCGCGCCGTAAATTTGGTCCGGACGAAAACCCAGGGCTTTGATGACGGCCAACTCCCGGCGTTTGCGTGCGACTTGCGTATAGGCCGTAAAGGCAATAATGACCGTGGCGAGCAGTGCCCCGATCAGGGTCATCATTTGGATAATTTCCGAACCCATTTGCAGGGCCAATTCCCGGTCGTTTTCAATGAATACGGCGCTGGGCAGGGCGTTCACTTTGTCGATTTCGGCCTTGATTTGCGTGGCCAAGGCCGCGGGCGGCACATCCGGTTTGGCGTACACCATGACGTAGCTGTATTGGTCGCGGCCTTCCAGTAAGCGGCCCAAGTCTTCGTGGGAAACAAAGACAAGCGCGCTGGACATGGAGAAGGTTTCTCGGGAAAGGCCCGCGACCTTGAGATCCCGGTCAACGAGCGTGATCGCGTCGCCCAAGCCGACGCCCGTGAGTTTTGCAATGACTTCGGGGATGACGGCCTCCCCCGGCCCCGGAAAGGCCGCGCCTTCCGCCATTGCCCAGGGACCCGCGCGGCGCATCTCGGGTTTCAAACCAATGACATAGGAGAACCAATCCTTTCCGCCGATCTTGACCGGGCCGTTGAAATAGAGGATTGCGGCGGTATTTTCGACGCCGGGCAGCCGGGCGATTTTATCCGCCTTCCAGTCCCACAACATGGAAGTCGCCATGTGCATGTTTGAGACGCCTTTTTGCATTACCCACACATCCGCGTCCATCTTTTCGAGATAGACCACCATTTGCTCGGATTCTCCCTCGAAGACGGCGCTGAAAAAAACGACCAGCATGAGGGAAAGGGCCACGGCTGCGGCGCTCAACAGCAAACGCACAGGTTCGGCCAGCAGGTTTTTCAAGCTCCACTTGAGCATATCATCTCCTGAATGCAATGGCGGGGTCCAAGCGCGCCACCGAAGGCAGCGGCAGCACCGCCCCGATCATCGCAAGCGCGAGGGCCGCCGCAAGGCTTCGGAGGAGCGTCGCAGCTTCCGCGACCGGAATCAAATAAAGGGGCGCGCGGACCTCAATGAACCGGGCACCGAGTTCCGCCAGCAGCAGGCCGAGGGGAAAGGCAAGCGCCGTCAAACACAGGGCTTCGAGCACCATGCCCTTCGCCAGGGCCGCATTGGAAAAACCCAGGGCCTTGAGCATACCGAAGCTGCGCCGCCGCGCGTGGACCCCGGCGAACATGATCATGCCGACGATCAAAAGTACGACCACATAAGCGACGGCGATCATGACACCCATCACAGGACCGAAGAGCGTCCGTCCCAGCGCAGCGTCGTTTTGAGACAAGTGCGCGGGCGTGAAAACATCGCCGTCTTCCTCAGCCGCTTCAATCGCGGCGGCGACGGATTGCATATCGGCCCCCGGGAAAAGTTCCACCAAGAGAAAGCTGACCAGGGGCAGGGTGCTGATGTCTCCGACCAGGTCGGATTCGAAGAAAAAATCGATCATGTCATCGTAATTGATAAAAACAAAGGCGGTGAACAGGGCCGCAGCCTGATGTGCGATGCCCGCAATCTTGAATTCAAAGTCCGCGACCACAAAAGGATCGCCCGGTTTTAAGTCATAGAGCACGGCCAGGGATTCGTCAATGACGATTTCACGGGCTTCGGTCGCGGGCCGGCCCGACTGAATGTGTCGCGGCCCGCCGGCCGTATCGGTAACGACAAAAAAGATGGGGCTTTTACGATAGCCGGTTTGAGAATAAATCACGGGCACCATCGTCATGGGATAGGCCGCCGCAACGCCTTCGACGGATTCAACCCGCATCCGGCTAAGCTGGGGCAACAGCGAGCGGCTGGCCACGAAGTTTGTGACACCGCTTTGCACAACGATGAGATCCGCGCCCCGGTTCAATACTACGTTTTTCAGTTGAATGTAAAGCCCGGACTGAAACCCCTCCAAAATGAGGACGACGGCCAGAGCTCCGCCAATGGCGAAAGAAACAAAGGCCGTGCGTCCCGCCTCAAATATCAGTTGCCTTCTGATCCATTGAAACATGGTAATCAGCGCTTCCCTACTTCAGTTGAAGCTGTCGCGTCGTATTCTCGAATCAACTTGTCGAGGATCGTCCGATCCACAACTTCCTTTTCGAGGAGGCGGTTTTTTAAAGCCTCCAACACGGGCCGTTTTTTCTCAAGCGTGTCTTTTACCCGTTTGTGTCCCTCTGCAAGCAGTTTCTGGATTTCCGCATCAATGGTCCGGGCCGTTTGTTCGCTGTATTCCTTTCTTCCCGGCAGGACCATTTCAAAACCCGTTGCCGAACGGGGGGCTTCAAAGGTGACCAAACCCAGTGCCTTGCTCATCCCGTATTGCATGATCATGTGACGGGCAAGATCCGTGGCGCGCTGAAGATCATTTTGCGCGCCGGTCGAGATGTCGCCATAAATAATTTCTTCCGCCACGCGCCCGCCGAGCAAGACATCGAGCCGGTCCAGCAATTCCGTCTTTCTCATCAGATAACGGTCTTCCGTCGGAAGCTGCTGGGTATAACCCAGCGCCGCGATGCCGCGCGGAATGATGGATATCTTTGAAACGGGATCGGCATGTTCGCGAAACATGGCGACCAGGGCGTGTCCCGCTTCGTGGTAGGCGACGGTTTCTTTTTCCTGCGGGTTGATGACACGATTTTTCTTTTCGAGACCGCCGATGATGCGGTCGATCGCCATATCAAAATCGGACATCTCCACGGCCGCTTTGCCTTTGCGGGCGGCAAGCAGGGCCGCTTCGTTGATGAGGTTCGCAAGATCGGCCCCCACAAAGCCGGGCGTTTTTGCCGCGATGGCGGAAAGGTCGAGATCTTCGGAAAGCTTTATGTTTTTTGCGTGAACGGTGAGTATCTTTTTGCGGCCTTTGAGATCCGGCCGGTCGATGGCCACATTCCGGTCAAAACGTCCGGGCCGCAGCAGGGCAGGGTCCAGGATTTCGGGCCGGTTCGTCGCAGCCATGATGATGACGCCCTTGTTGGTATCGAAACCGTCCATCTGAACCAAGAGTTGGTTCAAGGTCTGCTCCCGTTCGTCATTCCCGCCCATCGGGCCGATACTGCGTGCTTTTCCCAAGGCATCCAGCTCGTCGATAAAAATAATGCAGGGAGCCTTTTCCTGAGCGCGCGCAAAAAGGTCGCGGACCCGCGCCGCACCGACGCCGACAAACATTTCCACAAAATCCGAGCCGCTCATGGTGAAAAAAGGCACGGCGGCCTCGCCCGCGACGGCCTTGGCCAGTAAGGTTTTTCCGGTTCCCGGCGCCCCGACCAAGAGCACGCCCTTGGGGATATTGCCGCCGAGCCGCCGGTATTTTTCCGGATTTTTCAAGAAGGAAACGACTTCCATGAGTTCTTCCCGCGCTTCATCAATGCCGGCGACGTCGTCAAAGGTCACACCGGTTTCTTTCTCGACATAGACCTTCGCTTTGTTTTTTCCGATTTCCATGACACCGCTGGCGCCGCTCATGCGCCGCATGAAAATGGACCAAATGCCGACAAAAATCACGGCGGGCAGCACCCAGGAAAGCAGAGTGATGAACCAGGTGCTTTCGATTTGACCCGTAAAGCGCACATTGGCGGCCTCCAATTCTTGAATCAGTTTCGGATCTTCAACGCGGATCGTTGTAAAAAAGTGTTCTCCCGCAGGGGTTTTATTCAGTTGGGCAATTTTTTCTTTTGGAAGGATTTTTTCGAGCCCCTTAACTGAAATACGGCCATTGATTTTCTGTGCGCCAATCCTCACATCAAGAATACTGCCACCCTTGAGAAGCGATTTAAAATCACTGTAAGAGAGGTTTTCGACATGGGGCGCAAAAAAGAAACTCTGAATCACCGTCAAAATAAAAAAGGCTATAATGAAATACCAAAGCGAAAACTGCTGTTGTTTTTTTTCCATTCGATCCATCCTTCAAACGACGTCTTATCGACTGGCGTCGATAAGACGTCTCCACTCACCCCAGCGGGGTAAAAACATGGGGCGTTTTTTGCGGTAGGCTTCGTATGCTTTCCCGAACTGTTTCAGCATGTCTTTTTCTTCCCGCAGCGACAAACGGTAATAGGCCCACAGCATGACGGGGAAAATCGCAAGCGTCGGCACAGTCGGCCAGTGGATCAATTGACCGAAGATGATCAAAAAAATGCCCGTATATTGCGGATGCCGCACAATGCCGTAAAGCCCGTCCGTGGCAAGCCGCTTTTCTTTGTTCGCGAGGTAGACCTCTCGCCAACCTTCAATCAAAATGGACAGACCGAAAAAAACAATCGTATATCCGACGAGCATTTCAATCAATGCCCCAAGATCGCCCCAGCCGAAAAGCGCCGCCCAAAGATGCCCGCTTTGATGCAGGATGGGGATGTCGATCCCTAAAAACCCCGTCAACAAATAAAGCGTGAGCGGAAAACCGTACATCTCCGCGTAAAGGGCGATAATAAAGGCTTGCACGATACCGGCCCGGCTCCATTCCCGCCAACCTTTCGGCGCAACATAACGATAAAGGATCCACGATGTGATAATCACCATGACCGCGGTGAGGCCCCAGGCCCCACCTGCGGGTGCATTCACTTCCATAAAGATGCTCCTTTTTTCCGACGGAACTTATTTGTCAACAGCGGCATAGGCCAATGGGTCTTTCTCGAAATTTGTTTTGCAGGACTCGGAACAGAAATAATACGTTTTCCCTTTGTAGTCGCACGTGCCCGACGCTTTTTCTTTTTCAATTTCCATATTACAGACCGGATCTTTGACCATGAGATTCACCTCCTTTCATTGAATAAAATCCCAAAATGTTCTTTCGAGCAAAGCGAGAAATCTTAAGATTTCTCGCTCTGCTCGAGATGACAAGAGGCCCGATTTGCCGCATACGGATCGCGCTTTTTGCATTTCTTCAAAATCCTCTCAGTTCAACTGCACGATTGACGCGTGTAATCGCCAGCTCGTAAGCGGCCGTACGTAAATCCACTTGTTTTTCTTTCGCCAGCGCGGCGACCCGCGTGTAGACTTCGGCCATCCGCTCTTCCAAGCGCCGTAATACCGTCTCCCGCATCCAGGGAAATTCCTGAAGATTCTGCACCCATTCGTAATAAGAGACGAGTACACCGCCCGAATTGGCAAGTAAATCCGGGACAATAGCGATGTCCCGCGCGCGCAACTGTTCGTCCGCGCCGTGCGTGAGCGGCATGTTGGCAGCTTCGACGATGAGTTTGGCTTGAATCTTATCCGCATTGTCGCAAGTGACGGTGCCTTCAAGCGCCGCCGGAATGAGGATGTCGCAGGGCAGTGTGAGCAAGGTTTCGTTGTCAATCCCCTCACAGTCTGGCAAGCCTTTCAGGGAATGCGTTTCAGAGACATGCATCATGGCCTTTTGGACATCGATGCCGCTTTCTTTATAAAATCCGCCCGTGATATCGGAAATGCCGACGACGCAGTAACCCAGCTCAGCAAGACGCAAGGCCGCGTGTGCACCTACATTGCCAAAGCCCTGCACGACAACACGTCTTGTTTCCGGACCGTGCCCCAAGCGCCGCGCGGCCTTGTCCGCCAGGTAGGCAACCCCGTAGCCCGTGGCTTCCAGACGGCCTTCCGAGCCGCCCAGCTCCAGCGGTTTTCCCGTCACAATGGCCGGACTGAAGCCGTGGTTTTTACTGTATTCTTCCAAGAGCCAAGCCATGACCTGCGGGCCCGTGCCCATGTCCGGCGCAGGAATGTCCACGTGATCCCCGATGATCGGCCCCATTTTCTGGCAAAAACGTTTGCTCAAGGTCTCCAGCGCGCGGGAAGAGAGACTTAGGGGATCGACGGCAATGCCCCCCTTCGCACCGCCAAAGGGAATGCCGATGAGGGCGGTTTTCCAGGTCATCAACTGCGCGAGCGCCCGCACTTCACCCAGATTCACATCGGGATGAAAACGCAGGCCGCCCTTAAAAGGGCCGCGCGCCTGATTGTGTTGCACCCGATAGCCCATGAAAGTCTTAAGGCGGTCTGTGCCGTCGGTATTGACGCGCAGCGGAATATTGACGCGCGTTTCCCGAAAGGAGGCCAGCAGCAGGGCGCGCTGTGCCTGATCCAGATCCAGCGATTCAAACGCGCGACTCAAAAAGTGGTCTTGCGTATCCTGGCAGACACATTTTTTGTGTGTATTTATTGTGCTCATGTTTTACTGTTCTCCTTGATGTGATAAAAAACCTTGTTTTTCGGCCCGGCGGGGGCGCCCCGACATGCCCTAATCCCCTTTCGCTATCGCCACATTGTAAATCGGCGTCCAAATCAGGGCGAAAAACCAACCGTAACCGTAACTTTCGATCAGTCCGATCAAGAAGCTGCCCCAAGAAATCCATTCAAATCCCGGCAGGAGTTTTTGCCAGACATCATACATGGCATGGGCCGGAAAAAGCAGGTCAAACAAGACGCAAAGCGCAAAGCTGATGGCAAGCGTCAGGCTGGTCGCGTGGCCGACGCCCGTGATGGAAAGTCCGTGTCTCATGGCGTCCCTCCTTTCACTTGTTTCAAATACCGTTTGGGATCGGCGTCAAATTGATCGAGACATTTTTTTGAGCAAAAACGGACGAGTTGATTTTTGTGCATTTTCCCGTAACCCGAATCCTCATCGACCGGCATGCCGCAAACCGGATCAATAACCTGAGCCGCGTCCGGTTTCATGTTTGCGTGATCGTGCGCTTCGTCTTTTTTCCCGTGGCCGCCGTGCACCATGTGCGCGCCGCAGCCAAAGCGCATCATGAAGTAAAACAGCGCGGCGAAGAGCAAAAATGAGCCTAAACCTTCCATATGTTGCCTCCTTATTCATCGGCGCCGTGCCGGCCACCCAAGACCGCAGCCCTTAGAGGGCGCTATGGCGCTGCCCCTCTTGGTTTTCGGCGCTTTGGAAAAAGGGTCTGACCAGTTCATAGACCGCAAAGGCAAGTACGATCGCACCAAAAACCAGATCATTCCACAGCGCGGCCGTAAGCCCGGAATAGCCTAAAATGAAGGGCGCGGCCAGGGCGCAGAGTCCCAGAATCATCATCGTCACACTGAGCCCGATTTGAACTTTTTTCCCGCGGCACAGCAACTGAAAAAATGAGACGGTCGCAATCAGCAAACCCACGAAAACCGCTTCGAGCGGTGCAATCCCCGCGTGAACGATCCCCAACTCCCAGGGCGAGCCGGCAAGCCAGAGTCCGATAAAAAATGTGGTCAAGTGTAATTTTTTCATGATGTTCACCTCCCTTGTCGAAACAGCCCTCATGCTTTCTCCTCAGGCGCATGCGGCGTGACCACATCGGCCACTTCACAGCATTTTCTGAGCACCGTCACTGTGATGAGTCCCTTGGCGAAGGTTGCGATGCTTGAACGCGGACAGTTGTGATAGGGCGCTTCTTCTTTGGCATCCAATGGTGACGATCCTTTTTCCGAGACGGCCTGATTGATCAGGCGGCCCAAGGTTTTTCCGATCCCTTTCCGGGGGAGATTGGAAAAAAGGCAAATAACGTAGCCTTCCGTTTTGATGACGCGAAGAAATTCCGATACAACTTTTTTCGGATGTTTCATTTGTTCCAAAGACCAGGCCGAAACCGCGAGATCGAAACGCTTGTCCTCATAGGGGAGCCTTGTCATCGTGCCGTTTCGAAAAGACTCGGGAAGATCACCGGACAAGGAAACGGGCCGTTCATTTTCCAACAATTGCTCGAGCAGATGTCCCGCGCCGCCGCCGTCCAATACGAGGGAATCCGGACGAATGATCTCCGAAACCTGTGCTTCGAAATGTTTCCAGGCCCCTTTTCCGAGAAAACGGCTCCAAAGTTCCGCTGCATCTTCGTGCGGCATCTCATCCTTCGCTTTTTTCGGTTTTGAAACCAAACGTTTGAGATCACGAACAAAGCCTTGTTTGCCTTGCTTCCAAAAGTCCTCGTAACTTGCCTCTGCGCGCAGGACATCAAAATAATGTCTTAAAAAGTCCGTATTGCGTTCCAAGCCGATTTGAAAGAGCTTGGGAAACAACTGCACAAAGATGCTGATCTTCCGGGCGGTGGAAAATTCGGGATAGATTTCTTCGGCGAGGGTTTCGGGATACAAAGACAGATCGGGTTTCTCCGGGTCGGGATTTGAAATGAGGGTCTTCGCCGCGATCTGAGCGCTGCGAACGGCGTAATAGATGCCCTCTCCGATAAAGGGGTCGACCAAACCCGCCGCGTCGCCGATGAGCAGCGTCCGCCGGGTTGTCACGGGCTGCTCTTTGATCCAAATCGGGAGGGAGTAGCCGTAGGGGCGTTTTTCCTCCTTTTCGCCAAAGATATCGTAGCGGTCGAAAAAGGTTCGGTAGGTCTGTTTCACCTTTTTCGCCGTCGGGCCGATGCCGCCGACGCCGATGGAGAGATGATCCGTCTTGGGGAAAATCCAGCCGTAGCCGTAGGGGATGCGTCCGAATTCAATCAAGGCTTCATCCTCCAGGCCATGAACCGTCATTTCGCGCGTTCCGACCTCCCCTTCGATCAAAACCGCTTTCAAAGGCAGCGCCCCGAACGGCAGTTGTCGCCGCACAAGGCCGTTGACGCCGTCGGCCCCGACCAGGAACCGCGCCCGGTAGCGCGACCCGGCCGTTTGCACGCGGATGCCCGTTTCGTTTTCCGAAACCTGTATGACCCGCTCCCCTTCTTTCACGACGGCTCCGGTTTTCTTGAGTTTTTCGAGCAGGAAGTGATCGAAACGATCCCGCATCACCATGTAGGCCACGGGAGCTTCAGAGCGGACATGCAGGGTATTGCCGTCGCCGAGCCTGAAGCTCACGCCGTGAATGACCCGCTCCGCCACGTCATGAAAATCGTGATCCAGGATGCGGTCGATTTTTGCGGAGAGACAGCCTCCGCAGGGTTTGTAACGGGGAAAGCGGGCCTGATCCAGCGCCAAAACCGAAAGCCCGGCCTCTGCCAGCGCCCGCGCCGCCGTGGCGCCGCCCGGACCCAGGCCCACGACAACGGCATCATAGACTGTTTCGTTTAAACTATTCATCTCTCTCGCCTTTTTTGACTTTTTTGAAATCGTTTATCGTTTCATTTCTGAACGGGTGAAGAAAACGGAAGCGACACTTGAGCCTTTTTCTCCACCGCTTCTCTTCAGCTATCTTGCATATTAGCGGCTCGGATGATGTGTGCCGTGGTCTGTTGGCAGTGTCGGTGTCTCTTTCATGCCCTGATAGAAGGCCAGAAGGGCCACTAAGGTACCGACGATCACGTCATTCCACAGCGCCACCGTGATATTTGCATAGCCAAACATGAAGGGTGCAAACAAAACCCAGACACCAAAGGCTCCGATGGCATAGCTATAGCCACCTGCTGCTTTTTTGTCTTTCCCCAGTCCTTGCGAAAAAGCAAATCCGGCGATCAGTAAGCCGATGATGATCTCTTCCCAAAACACTGTCGTCGAAGTGATCCCCAGTGTAAATGGGGAAAAAATCAACCAAAGGCCTAAAAATACGTTTATCCATGTGATTCCTTTCATTGCCACCACCTCCTTCCAGCCTACACGGGGAAGTCCCCGCCTCGGCCGGCACAATGTGCCGCTCTCTCGTGAAATCAAGGTTGTGCCCGATATTTTTTGCGATTCAAACATGCTTACCGCTCCATCATCTCCCGATGGTGTGTTTTCATGCGATCCATTTGCTGCATCAGCATACCCATCTTCTGTTTTCCCTCTTCACTGCTTTCCATCTCTTTCAAATGACCCATCACCCTTCGCATTAAGGTCATCATCTGCTCATTTTCCTTCACCATAAGGTCCATTCGATGATTCATTCGCATCTGGGCCATTTCCTGCATCATCGCTTCCATCTCCTGCAGGCCCTTGCTTTCCGGGGTCATTTCTTTAAAGCGATCCATCATCCCGTGCATCATCTGCATCATTGAATCATTCTCTGCCATCAACAGTTGCAGCGTCTGTTCACTTGAGTCTTTTTCGCCTCCCTCACGGGCAAAAACGGGGGAACCCGCTAAAAGCATGACCGCAAGCCAGACCATGCCGATTTTTAAGGTTTTCATCTCGGCCTCCTTAATTTTCAATCGAAACCTTTCGTTAACAAAACCTCCCGGATCTTCCTCAAACCTTGTTTTACACAATCTACTCCAAGGTTACGGTCTTAATCAGGAACAAGCGCAGCCGCTTTTTATTGCATGATTTTTTGCTCCTCCCGCGCAACATCCGCCGGGCGGTGCAAAATCATGACTGCAACAGGCCGCATCACGCAGACCGTGAACGTATTGTTCTGGATCTGCTTCAAATGCTGTTTTGCACGATATTGAGCAAAAAGCATAAAGGCGGCCTTTGTGGGCAGTGATTAATTTCGTGCTGTTTTCATCGGCCTTCATGCCGCAAACCGGATCCTGGATCATGACTTCACCTCCTTATCTATCTGAATGGATTCCATCCCCGACAAATAGACTTCGCTCAACTCGTCTAAAAGTCGATGAATGGCATTGCCCTTGTCTTCACCGAGATTCTCCTGTTCCACACGATCAAATGCCTTAATCATCTCGGCCTCTTTTTCGGCACTTAAAGCCGCGTCCACAAGCGAAAAAAGGATATGGTCTTCCTGCTCCATCTCCTTGTTTAGAAAGTTGATGTAGCGTTTTGCATGCCTCACCACGGGAAGGGCATCTTTTTGCGGGTCGGCCCGGTATTGCGCAATGCCCCAACTCAGCCGCTCGGCATAGCTGCGGCCCAGGTCGTGGGCTTCCAGGATTTCGTCAACCGATCGATACTGCTTCGGCAAACCGATCTGCTTTAAGACCGGAAAGAGTACGGTTTCCTCTTTGAGGTGGTGGCAACGGTATGTAAATGTGTACATGCCCTCAAACAGCCGCTCGATATCGTCTCCTCTGATCCCTTCCCTGTTTTGGATCTTTTCAGAAAATTTTTCCAGCAGGGTGAGCATGAGCGATATCGTTTCATGCTCTTTTTTTAAATGTTCCGTAACCCTCATTGCGCTTTCCTTTTTATCCACTATCATAGTTTGGCGCGATTCAATCGCAATGCATTCATAATGACCGACACCGAACTAAAAGCCATCGCCGCCGCCGCAATGATCGGCGAGAGTAAAATACCGAAGAAGGGATACAAGACCCCGGCGGCAACCGGCACCCCGGTCGCGTTGTAAATAAAAGCGAAGAAGAGATTTTCGCGGATATTCCGCATCGTCGCACGGCTCAAACGCCGCGCCCGGACGATGCCGCGAAGATCGCCTTTCACAAGCGTCACACCCGCGCTTTCCATCGCCACATCCGTGCCGGTTCCCATAGCGATACCCACCTGGGCCTGCGCGAGCGCCGGGGCGTCGTTGATGCCGTCGCCCGCCATCGCCACGATCCGACCTTCCGCTTGAAGCTGTTTGACGACGGAAGCTTTTTGATCGGGCAGCACTTCGGCCTGCACCTGGTCGATATCCAGTTTGGACGCGACGGCTTCGGCGGTTTTTAAGCTGTCTCCGGTCAACATGACCACCTGAATGCCTTCCTTGTGCAAGTCCCGAATGGCCTCCGGGGTGGATGTTTTAATCGGATCGGCGACGCCGACGAGGCCCGCCGCCTTGCCGTCAATGGCCAAAAACATCACCGTCTGACCCTCGGCCCGCCCGAGGTCGGCCCGTCCGGGGAGTTCACCCGCCTCAATGTCGAGACTTTCCAACAACTTGATGTTGCCGAGCGCAACGGTGTGACCTTCCACTTCACCTGTCACCCCTAAGCCGGTGAAGGATTGGAAGTTCTCTGTTTTGCTCAGGGCAAGACCTTTTTCTTCGGCCCCCCGGACAATCGCCTCGGCCAAAGGATGTTCGCTCGACCTTTCCAGGCTGGCGGCTAAACGCAAGGCTTGTGCTTCCTCAATACCGCCGACGGCGGTGACCGCCACCAGTTTCGGTTTCCCTTCGGTCAGGGTGCCGGTTTTATCCACCACCAAGGTATTGACCTTTCTCAAAATTTCTAATGCCTCGGCATTTTTGATCAAGACGCCCATCATCGCGCCTTTGCCCGTGCCGACCATGATCGACATGGGTGTCGCCAAACCCAGCGCACAGGGGCAGGCAATAATGAGCACCGCCACGGCGTTGATCACGGCGTAGGCAATGGCCGGTTCCGGCCCGATAAGCGACCAGATGATGAAGGTAAATATGGAGATCACCACCACTACGGGAACAAAATACCCCGCCACAATATCAACCAGTTTCTGAATCGGCGCGCGTGTGCGCTGGGCATCGGCCACCATTTTGACAATTTGAGAAAGCAGGGTATCCGCCCCCACTTTTTCGGCACGCATC
>JALUVJ010000035.1 GCA_027020665.1 Nitrospira sp. | reverse complement strand
TCCCGGCGGTGGCGGAACTCCCGGCGGTGGCGGAACTCCCGGCGGTGGCGGAACTCCCGGCGGTGGCGGAACTCCCGGCGGTGGCGGTTCTGCCTCGCCAACATTCCTTTTTTACAACAGCGGCAGTATTTCAAGGGTCGATCCGGCCAATCCCACAGCCGCACCTGTCGTGGTGGAAGCTGGCAACACGGACTGGGAAACTACAATAATGCACGGGACACTCGATGTGCCAAACAAGCGCATCTCAAACCTGCAGGATCGGACCCTCGTTTATCTCAACACGGATGACGGCAAGCTGTATAAAATCAGTGCTTTGAAAACGGATTCTCAAATTCCCGTTCAAATTTCCAACGAGGCGGGACTATCGTCGATGATGTGCGATTTGGACTGGGAATCTGATATTTCAAATCATGAAAAATCCGTTTTCTTTTACAGACTTACGGGAGGAGACGGTCTTTGTTTCACGGGAGACGATGTTTTGAAGATGGTTCGCCTGGAGATGGGCGCCTCGGACAGTCCGATCATTGTCTCGCCGAAAGATTTTGAAACGGCACTCTTTGACAATACTACGGGTGCGATTACCGGCTTTCTCGCCTTTGACGGCAATACGCTTGTACGTTGTAATGAAAATTTTCAAGCTTGCAAGGATGTCAGCACTTTTTCAACAAGTGCGGAGGAAGTATGGAGTAATTTTGCCAACGATGCGATCCTCCGTATCGATGACAAACTGTTTCACTATGACATCACGTCGGAAACGCTCTCCGCGCCCTTACATACTTTTTCGGGCAGCTTTCCTTCTTTTGTTAATATTGCGGGGGGGGAGACAACGATGTTCTTTGCGGACGGCGATCAAATTTTCAAACTGTCCATGGACGGCAGTGCCCCTGCGGCTTCGTTTGTGACCGAAAGCGGCAGCACCTTTTCGCAAATCACGCGCACGGTAAACAAGGTTGTCTATCATGCGCAGAAAGGAAGTACTTCTGTCATCAAGGCGGTGAACTTTTCCGGCGGCACTGCAACGACCTTAGTCCCGTCAACCTCGGACAGCCTGGGACTCTTCGCCTCTACTTCGGGAGGTTTTGTGATGTATTCCCGGGATACACCTGCCGATGTAACGAGCCGGGGACTGGTTAAAGACGACGGCACAGAGAACTCTGAAATAGCAAACGCACTCTGGACGGGATTCACTGTTTCAGCCTTCTCGGCCGACGGTGCGGTTTTGGATCGGCTGGTTTGGATCGAGGGTTGCCTGTCCGTCGTTCCGTTTTGTGCAGGGGGCTCGATCAACTCCGTGGATGCGGCCAATAACAACGCGCTGGTGCTGGGCACCGTTCCTGATGATATTATGTTCATGAGTCTTTTCGGAATTTTCGGTGGTCAAAATGGCATTCTGGGCTGGGGAATCGATGACGAGGGATCTGAAGGCGAGGTCTTTTTTGTGAAAGCGGATGAGGTGAATTCTTTGACAAGAATCACCAATACGCCGAACATCTCCGAATCTACCTTCTTTTTTTAGGGAATAAAAGAAGGAGGCGGCCCCGGATGAGTTTCCGGCTTTAGCCGGAAGCTCATCCGGGGCATTTCTTGTAAGAGTAAAGAATTGTAGATGCAAGGCTGAAACAGCTGACAAGAGCACTATATTTTTGTCTCCATCTTTTATTTTAAGCTGCTGAACCTGCTCATGAAGGCGGTTTCTCAGCTTATGGGACAAAAGATGCCTCTTGTGAGCTTGCGACCGACATGAGCAAGGATCAGATCAGAAAAACGGGAGAGATTTTTTCACGAAATCGCTGTATTCATAAATCGCTGTATTCATCCTGGGGGCTAACTAATCGGATCTGACTTTTTCAGCAAACCCCACTTAGAATTTTGATGGGCCATCGTGTAGGTGATCTAATCATAATGATATCGGCATTGGACAACCACAATCGCTTCGTTTGTCGCCTTGTAGACCAGCCGGTGTTTCCGGTCGATACGGCGCGACCCATAGCCTGACCCCTGATATTTCAGCGGCTCCGGATCGCCGATCCCTTCAAAAGGATGCCGCAGGATATCGTTGATCAATGCATTGATCCGCTTTACCATTTTTTTGTCTCTGTTTTGCCAATAGAGGTAATCTTCCCATCCCTTCGCTGCCCAGGACAAGATCATTCTTCAATCAAGCCATGCTGGACTGTTTTACCGGCTTCCACTCCCACATTCAAACGGATCTTTCTTTGAGGCTGCTCGATCATCATGTCGTCCAAAGCGCCTTGAACCGAAGCAGTGTTTTTTGCGATCCCCTTGCGGAAGCCTTGGTCGGAGCGGAGGGTGCCCGGATCGACGGCGGAGCGGATGGACGGGTATCTCTCAACCTGTTCTCCGATGCGCGGCATCGTTGCTGATGTTGAGTTTTTCGAAGTCGTCCGGAAAATCCCGGATGTTGTGGATCATCGAATTAAACTTTTTTTCGGAGTCTTGGAAGTTCCCGGAGCGGAATTTGAGTTAACCCGGACTTAATCAGCGTTTTATCAGAAATTTTCAGTGTCGGGCCGCTCTTCAAAGATTCGCCGGATGACTTCTTCTACTTCGACTTCTTCAACGGAGAGGTCTTCGATCGGAAAATCTCCCAGTAATTTATGTGTGATCTGCGCGACTTCTTTTTTCTGGATTTTTAAGAGCGCGTGATGTTTATCCCACTCGACGATGCCTTTCAGGTTTGAAGGCGCTGTCGCGGATTGGGGTTCTGCAAAGCGGATTTTGATGATTTTGTGGTCGATATAACGATTGGAGAGGGAGGTCAGGGGCCCGTCGTAAACGATACCGCCGTGGTTGATGACGAGTACGCGTTCACAAAGCTGTTCCACATCCTGCATGTAGTGACTGGTGAGCAGGACGGTTGTTTTTTTGAGGCGGTTGTATGATTTGACAAAGGAGCGGATTTTTTCCTGCGAGATGACATCCAGTCCGATCGTCGGCTCGTCCAAAAAAAGCACGCGCGGTTGATGCAAGAGGGAGGCGACAAGTTCGCATTTCATGCGTTGCCCCAGTGAAAGTTGCCGTACGGGAATATTCAGCAGGTTTTTGAGGTCGAGCAGTTCCACCATTTCGTCCAGCGTGTATTGAAAGGTCCTATGATCCACGCCGTAAATGTCGCGATTGAGCAAAAAAGATTCCGCAGGCGGCAAATCCCACCAAAGTTGGTTTTTCTGTCCCATGACGATGGCGAATTGACGTTGATAGTCGCGATGCCGCTGCCAGGGGGTGAAGCCCAGCACCTGTGCCTCCCCGGAAGTGGGATAGAGGATGCCGGAAAGCATTTTCAGCAGAGTTGTTTTTCCCGCCCCGTTGGGGCCGAGAAAGCCGACCAGTTCGCCTTCTTCAAGTGAAAAAGAGACCGACTTTACCGCTTCTTTGTAAAGGGTTTCGCGCCAAAAAAGTCCCTTGAGAGAGCCTTTCAGTCCTGCTTCTTTTTTTTGTGTTTTAAAGGTTTTATTTAAATTACGAACTTCAATGGCGGACATATTTTGTTCCTATTTGTGCCCCCCCCGGCCCCTTTTTCATCAGGAGGATTTTTTTAACTGCTTGCCGAACCGTAGTGATTGAGGCTGCGTGTCCAAATAAAGAGTCCGAGTGATAAAAGACCCGCAGCCACGAAGAGGGAAAGCGCCATCAGGGGTGCATCAATTTTTCCGGTGAGTAGGGTGGCCGGGGTAGTGGCAATGAGACTGCTCGGAATCAGGAAAGTGAAAAAGGCCTTTCCCAAACCATGATAAATGTCGCGCGGATAACGCGCCGTGTTCATAAAATAGTAAATCACCGTATTAAGTTCCTGAGATTTGATGAGCCAAAAAACGAGGCTGCTCACCATGAGGCAAAAGCCGTAATAAATGGCAAGCGAGTTAAAAAGCATTAATACGTAAAAGGGAATGCTGATCCAGGTCGCTTGATCCAAATGGGAAAAACCGTAGCCCACTAAAACCAGGCCCATCAAACCTTCACCCAGGCTTTCGGTGAGCGAGACGTGACGAAAAGCCAAGTGGGATGCGGTGCTCATCGGAGTTGTGAGCATCACGTCAAAATTTCCGGTACGCACGTATTCGCCCAATTCCAGAAAGCCTTTGCGGAAAGTGAGATAAGCCATCTCCCGGACGATGCCGACGGTTCCGACCAGTATCAGGGTTTGATGAAAGGTCCATCCGCCGACTGTTTCGATATTGCCGTAGAGAATCGCAAAAAAAATCACATTCACCGTCGTGAAAAAAATATCCAGCCCCACATTGATGGCAAAGTTTACCCGGTACATCATTTCATTTTTTAGATTATGGCTCAAAAATGAGCGGTACAAGGCGAAATAGCGCCGGAGTGTTTGCCCCATTTTATTTCCCGGCGGCTTCGTAACGTGTGATGCCGCGTTTTAAGCCGAATTGCAAAATGAAGTAGAGCCCGACGATCCAAAGCCCCGCGATCATGAAACCTTCGTAGGGTTGTGTTTCTTTGCCCAAAAAAATCCGGATGGGAAAATAAACCATGAAACGAAAGGGCAGGGCATGTGCGATTTGTTGAAACAGCATGGGGAAGAGGTCGAGCGGCAAGAGTGCGCCCGCGAGAAAAAACATGCCGTATTGCAGCATGTATTTAAAGGAATCAATCTGCACGAGCCAAAAAGCCAAGATGCCGATGGCAAAATCAAACTCAAAAGCGAGGATGGCACCCAAAATCATCGCGAAGGCAAAATGAAGCGCCGTGGTGAGGTTGTCGGGCAGGGTAATATAGTCTGCGAGTACGCCGGCCATGATGAGGCCGACGACGGAGATCATCAGGCCTTCAAAAAGTTTACCCGAAAGGTTGATCGTAAACCAATAGTGCAGGTAATTAACGGGTTTGATTAAAAAGTTTGAAAAACTGCCTTCCCGGATTTCAGTGCCGATTTGCCAACTGATATAAGAGAGCACCATACTGTTGATGAGTAATTGCAGAATGTAATAGGTGATAAGGTCTGAAAGTGAGTAGTCGCCTAGGCTTTGCTCACTCTGATAAATCGCGTTCCAGAGATAGAGCAATACCAAAATATGGAGCAGGTTGCCTAGAATGGAAATTGCTGTGGGTCCGCGATATTGCAGCGCATTTTGCCAGTTGACCCGAAAGACGGTCCAATATTTTTGCATCCGAACAGTATAGTGGATTCAGGGGTAGAGTGCTATTCTCTTATGCTTATACTGCGTTAGCGGTCATTTTTCTGCTCACTGTACAGGTGAGCAGGCCTCGGTCGCCAAAGCCGATGGCCGGCATCGCCGCATTGGAAACGGCGATGCCGTTCGCGCCGAGGGAGAGGGCTTTGATAAAGTCAGCACCGGCGGAAATGGCGAAGCGGTGAGTGCGGCATGTGCGCTGTCGCAATAGGGCGGATTTTTGCTGTGTCTGCAGCGACGCCAATAATAGTCTTCATTGGCTTCGAAGTTGATCGCGATGGGGGCGGTGTCGGCAATACGAGGACGTTCTTCCATTGGGATAAGCTCCTTATTTTGTAAAATAAAAACGTTCTGCGCGGTTTTTGAGTAGGTCATTGTAGGGATTAATCGCTTTGTTGCGGGCTTCTTTCGGATCAATGGCGATGACTTGCGCGGTTTCTGTTTTTTCCGGCGCACGAAAGAGCATGTTACCCTTGGGCGAAACCAACTGACTTTGGCCGATGAAATGCAGTGTTTCTGATTTGCGTGTTTCCGTGCCTACGCGGTTTGCGGTGGCGGCAAAGACTCGGTTTTCGAGACAGCGGGTAATCATGGCTTGCGGGCAGTGCGGCAGCACGAGATTTGAGGGGTGACAAATTATATCCGCGCCGAGCAGGGTGAGCGTTCGCGCGGATTCGGGAAAAATCCAATCAAAACAGATCATCATGCCGATCTTGCATTTCATCGTCCCGCCCCGATCGCTTTTATAGCTTACCGAATAAATCTGAAACGGGCGGTCCCCCGGTGTAAACCAGCGATTTTCTTCATAAAACAGGTGGATCTTGCGATAAGTGGCAATGTGGCCCTTCGGGCCGACAAGTACAGCGGCATTGTAACAAAGATTGCCCGCCCGCTCGGCGAGTCCTGCGACAATCGTGGTGTTATATTTTACGGCGGCTGTAATGAGGCGCTGCGTTGTCGGGCCCGAAGGCACCGGCTCTGAAAGTGTGAGCACCTCTTTTTTTGAGATGAATTGGTAGCCCGTATTGAAGAGTTCGGGCAAGACCCAGAGATCGGCTTGCTCTGATGCGATGTAGGTGACAGCATTTTCGACGTTTTCGGAAACGCAGCCAAATTGCGGGTGGGTCTGAAGAATACCGATTTTCATGCGGACTCCTGTCTTGAGTCATTCCGTATTTCGGCGCATTGTAATCTAATCGAGGAGACTTGACAAAGTCTTGTTATTAATGCAAATGCGGTACTTACTTCTGTCATTTATTTCTGTAAGATGGAGGTAGGAGAGAGAAAAAAGTCCGCTGAGTGAAATAAGATTGAATGTTGTCTCCAAAGAATAAAAGGAGGATGTCATGGATGTCAAAAAAGTATTGATCCCGACTGATTTTTCCGAGGTGTCGAATATGGCGGTGGAGGAGGCTTTGCCTGTTGTTAAAAAACTGGGTGCCAGCGTGATTTTTGTGCATGTCTTGGAGCGATTGGATCATCCCGATGATATGACGGCGCTGTTTGACGAAGGCTATGCCTACTTGATGGACCGTTCTCATGCCTTATTGAATGACTTGGTGATTAAAGCGAAACAAGCGGGCATTGAAGCGACGGCGGAATTGAAAAACGGCGTGCCGCATGTGGAGATTGCGGCGCTTGCCCGGCACAGCGGTGTTGATCTCATCATTATGGGCACGCATGGCCGAACGGGATTTAATCACTTGATGATGGGCAGCCAGACGGAAAAGGTTTTGCGAAAGGCAACCTGTTCCGTGATGACGATGAAGGGGAAATAGTAGCAGGCTGTCCTCAAAATTTGCAACGCAGAAGCTGGGGATTTTATTTTAGCCTCGAAAAAACAATTCATGACTTGATAAGAGCTTCTTTAAGGCAAGGAAAGATCTGAGGTTTTTTCATCCAGAGGAGTCTCAGTTGTTTTTTCTTCTAATGCGCCGATGCGATATTGTTGGACGAATTCCCATAAGGTTGTTGCCATTTCAGAGAGTTCGACTGCGGCGGCTTTTGCATCAGATGCTTCTCTTGCCACATCTGAGCCCGCGTTGGCAACTTGCGAAATATTTTGAGAAATTCGGTCGGTTCCTTCTGCCGCTATGGAAAGATTGTCGGCAATGCCGTTTACGACAGAGCTTTGTTCCTCAACTGCCGTGGCAATCATTGTTTGAAGGTGATTCACTTCAAAAATGACTGAGCTGATTTCGCCGATCACCTGTACTGCTTTTTCGGTATCCTGCTGAATCGTTCCGATCTTATTTCTGACTTCTTCAGCCGCTTTGCTTGTTTCCTGAGAAAGCTGTTTGACTTCGTTTGCGACAACGGCAAATCCTTTCCCCGCTTCTCCGGCCCGCGCAGCTTCAATGGTGGCATTTAAGGCGAGAAGATTGGTCTGATCTGCAAGTGAGGTAATCACCTTGATCACATTCTTGATTTCATTGTTATTGCGATCCAGGTTGCTGATAATGGTATTCGTTTCTTCCGCCATGGTCGCGGCTGAAGTCGCAACCTTTGAAGCCTTGGATGAATTTTCCGCAATTTCCCTGATACTGATTCGCATTTCTTCAACAGATGTGGTGACGCCCTGAACATTTTCATTGATTTGCTCGGTGATATTAGAGGCAGCGGTGGACTGCTCGGAGGACTGCCTGGCTCTGGCCCCCATTGATCGGCTGACTGCTGTTAGTGTTTCGGATGAAGCGGTCAAGGTCTGAGATTGTCCTCCGATGGTGCGTATATTGCTTTTCAAATTATAGAAGAAATCCGAAAGCCCTTTTCCCAGCAAACCGATGGCATCATGCCCGTTGACCGGGATTTCTTGCGTCAGGTCTCCTTTTGAAGCCCCTTCAACGACTTTCAAGATGCTGTCGACCTTTCTTTGAAGTACCTCAGCCTGCTCTTTTTCTCTTTCACCTGATTCTTGAACCTTTTCCAGAGCAAGACGCATTTTCTCAATTGCCTTATTGAGTGCAAGGGAAATTCGTCCTGTTTCATCTTTGTTCTTAATATGAAGACGTTGTGTTAAATCACCCTCTGCAACGCTTTCAAGAATCTTGACCACTTTTTTGAGCGGGCTGATCATTTTTAAAATGAGCAGGACCGAAAACAAGATTACCGGGATGAGTGTAAAAATTCCGGCTTTAGAGGCATCGAAGAGGGCCTGTTCTATTTCTGCTTCTACCGGGGCAAAGGTAAAAGCAATGAGGAGATGGCCGAGGATCTCTCCGTCTTCATCTTTTAAAACACCCCTTTCATAGGAGAGCTGCCCGCGTTTTACAATATTTTCCTTTATAATCTGCTCTTGCACATCAGGAGGCATCTCAAAGGTTTCCGGAAGAACAAGGAGCGGTGTCATTTCGTCATCATAGACAATTGCCCCTGCAAAGATTGAATGAAACTGAAGCCCCCCAAGGGTTTTTTTTACGGCATCCATTCGACCGGAAGAGAGCCCCAACTCCACATTATCAATACTAAACTGAACAAGCGTGGTGTGCTGTTCTTCAAAAAACTGAAGGGTTGCTTCTTTTTTTTTCGCCGTTAAAACCCCGACAACAACGACAACCGTGACGATGAGAGCGGTGAACAGGATAAATAAGACTTTTTTAAGCATGATCTTTTTTCCTTAAGGGTACGGTTCTTACCATCCGAATTTCATTTTGATCAACTGAGAAACGGCCTGCTGCATTTCAAGTGTTTTTTCATCGATCAAGAGAACATCCGAAGCGCGGATTTCCTTTTCATCTGCCAGATCATTGATGCTTGCCACATCCTTTTTACGGATACCCTCTCCAAGTGCGCTTAGATCTGTGCCCTCTTTAAGGATGTAAAGTCTCAAATTTTCTGATGCAACCTCTTTTTTAAGGCTTTGCACGATGATGAGGGTTTTTTTAAGCCTTGTCCCTTTCAGCATTTCCATGGGGCGATCATTTAAAATGACGATGACATGCGCCTTATCAAATTTTGAGATCGCTTTTTGTATCCCGGAATAATCGGCAACTGCGAGCAGGTCGGCATTGTAGGTCTTAATCTTGATGTCTTTCGGAAAGGCTTTTTTGAATAATTTTTTGTCTGCCTTGTTTTTTCCGGAATAGATCAGGTAGACATCCGTAGCTCCCCAGACAGCCGGTGTGGAAAATGACAGGATCACCAGGAAGACTGTTGTTTTGATCAATAGAGGCCGGATTTTTGAAAATCTCATCATATTATTTCCCTCCAGACTAGAACCAGAAGATGATCGATATCATATGCGCCGTGATACGTTCTTTTCCGCCCGCGGCAACAAAGGCGGCAGGGGCCTTGTCGAAATCATCAAGCGTATGGCGTTGCCATTCATAGCGAAGCCGCGCGCGCTTTACAAATTGCCATTCCGATCCAACGGTGATTCGCGAGCGATCAAAGGGGGTGAATACAGCCCGGTCATTGGTATCGACATCATCGTAGCGCAGCACAAGCCGGACAAAGCGGTCGCTGCTGTAGCGTATTGGAATATAGGATCCTTCCACATACCATGCGTTCATATCATAGTCGCCGGTTGATGTATTTACTGCCGCTGCTGCGGCATCTCCAACAGGATCGACCCCCGCAGTTTGCTCGACACGTGCCGTCACCCATTCTCCTTTGAAGGTCCAGTCATGCTCAAGCCAGTTGAGATGAATGCCCTGCATCGTCACATCGTGATCTCCGTCTTCATCCCAAGCTCCTTGATACCAGGAAAAACCGATGTCCAATGGTATATCTGTGCTGATAAATGTCAGTTTAGCGACGCTTGCTTTATTCTGATTGTTGTCTCTTGTACTGTCGTCCCCTTGATCCACCAGACCGGACCGCGGCCGCACAAGGGGTGTCATCATCCCGCCGTCCAGTCGAATCGTATTGGAATCAAGCACAGGACCATCATTTTGCAGGCCGTTAATCAAGGCGAACTTCAGATCAACAAATGCGGCATCTCCCAGCTCATGATTCCAGTTCAACATTGCACCGGTATCCGACCACCCCAAACCGACGAAATTCGGCCCTGATGTAATCACCGGTGCAAGATTCCATGCCGTAAAAGGCTGGCTCATCAGGTTTTGTCTGAAATTGGGTTTGTTTTCATTATAGGAAAGGAAGGGGACAAGGATTCTCCCAATGCGAAAACTGAGCCCACCCAAGGTGTCCGCATCCCAGATTTCCGTGATTTCAGGAATATCCAGTTCCACATAGGCGTAATTCGGCGTAAAGGTCGTGGCGTTGCTTCCGGCCTCTATTTCGACGGAGGCCAAGACGCCTTCAGAAACATTAAAATCAAAAAAGAGTGAAAACTCTCTGATTTGCGTGATACCGTCATTCGGATTTTCAGTCGGCGAGGTTGCGTCATCGACATCAAGCAGTGTCGGCATTCCGCTCGGATCCATATAATGTACGTTTCCATACCCGCTGATTTGGAATTTTTCTTCGGCATTTCCAAGTGATGCGGTTGCAACTGTGATCATGCTCGATACAATGATCCCAAGCATGATCCTCTTTGCGCAATTCTGCATTTGCGAACCTCCTTGATCACGATATTGCTGTCCATACGATATACGAACAATAAACAATTTATTTGATTTTCGAGTTATGAACAATCGAACCTGAATCGAAACGCTGTTTTTTAAAATGGGAGACAAAACAAACAGGCGTTCCCCCATAGAGTGATTTCCGGCCCCCCTATATTGTAGCCGAATTTTTTAAAAGTGCTTTTGCGGCGTTTACGATTTGTTTTGCAATAGAATGTTTCCAAACGTTCTCACAAAAAACCGAGTGAAGAATTGAATCGTGACTTTTTATCTTTTAGTAGTGTAATGTGACACGGGATATAAATGAGGAACAAGATCAAGATAGGGAAAACACAGGCATGTTTTGTAGTTTCGGTTGCACTCTTGTTTGCTTCTGCCCGTCCCTAGGTGGTGTTGCTCAAGGGGCGTGAAAAAGAGTGCGCGACCTTGGCCGATGATTTGTTCGCTCAAAAATAAAAGGAGACCGTCATCTCTTCGCCGGATGTCCAAGCATTTTCCTTGAAAAGGATATCGACGCCTTTTAAGGTCTTATTTACTTGCCTGCTGTTGACCCTCGGCATCGGCTATCTCTTTGCCCTGACCTATCTTTATCTTGTTGACATTGAACCCCACAATGCAGAAGGACACGGATTGTTGCAGGATGTTATTGAAAAATATTATGGAAAACGAGGTGGAACCCGGCTCGGCGCTGCTTTGAATGGTGCAATGGGGGATAATATTACGCCTGCCGAAAAGGAAAAGATTTTTCTCTGGATCAAAGGGGGTGCAAAAGAAGAAGGTTTTACGGCGCTTGCATCGATTTTTCAGGAAAATTGCGCACTCTGTCACAGCCCGGAATCCGGGCTTCCCATCCCTCCCCTGACCTCTTTTGAGGAGGTTGCCGTCCTCACCACAATGGACATGGGGCAGTCGGTGAAAGGCCTTGTCCGGGTTTCTCACGTCCATCTTTTTGGCATGAGTTTTATCTTTTTTATGACAGGCGGTATCTTTGCGCTCAGTGAAGTCGATATACGGTGGCGCAGCCTGCTCATCGCCACGCCCTTCGTCGCCATCTGGCTTGACATCGGTTCCTGGTGGTTTACGAAATTGGAACCGATTTTTGCTTATACCGTGATCTTCGGGGGATTTTTGATGGGGGTTTCCCTATTATTGCAAATTGTCATTTCTCTCGCAGAGATGTGGATTTGGAACCGGGAAGACAAGCGTTCTTAATGTTCTTTTGCTCCGAACCCTCACAATGTAAGGAAGTTCCCTCAACGTTGCCAGCCGGGCGAAGCGCCCGGCTCCGCATTGCTGAGCAGAGGCAAAAAGTGTGCAGCATAGGCCGCCAATTTTTTTGGCCCGACGCCGTTGATTTGGAGCATCTCGTCTTCGCTTTGCGGTCGGGCCGCGACCATCTCCAATAAAACCGCGTCGCTGAAGACCAAGTAGGCGGGCACGCCTTTTTCATCCGCCAATTTTTTTCGCAAGGCCTTGAGCGTCCCCAATAGTTCTAAAGCGGCCGCATCTTCCGAAGGATCATCGGAGCTTGTCCACTGCGGCACAAGCGCTGCGGTGCGTGTCTTCTTTTGGGGACGCGGTCGGATTTCCTTGAGTAAATCACGTTGCAGGCAATGATCGCAGGATTTTTCACAACTTGGGATCGTTTCCCCGAAATAAGCCACCAAAGCTTTGTGTCGGCAGCTTTCTTTTTCCGCAAAGCGAAACATCGCCCGTGTTTGCTCTGCCGTGCGGTTTTGAAGGGCTGTATCTGCCGTTTCGCTTAAAAAGCGGTCATAACTTATGACTTCCGACCAGGAATAAAAGAGGATGCAGTCGCTGCCGACGCCGTCGCGTCCCGCGCGGCCAATCTCCTGATAATAGCCGTCGATGCTCTTGGGCATGTCGCGGTGAATCACATAACGCACATTGGGTTTGTCGATGCCCATGCCAAAGGCGACGGTGGCGACGATGACGTCCACTTCGTCCCTCCGGAACATTTCTTGTGCTTCCTCCCGCCGCTCGTGGGGCATGCCCGCGTGATAAGACATGACACGCAGGCCGTGATTGCCCAAATACCTTGCCGTTTGTTCCACTGCTTTTCGGCTGAGGCAATAAATGATACCGGACTGTCCTTTGCGCGATTGAACCAGGTGCAGGATGTCTTGTTTTGTATGACGGCCATTCCCTTTTTTATAGGCATGCAGATGCAGGTTTGCCCGGAAAAAAGAGCCGCGATAGCGGAAAGGATGCAGCATGCCCATTTGTTGGGCGATGTCATCGGCAACCTTGTCGGTTGCCGTCGCAGTCAGCGCCAAGACCGGAACATGGCCAAAATGCGTCTTCAGGTCGGATAAATTACGATAGGCGGGCCGAAAATCGTGGCCCCATTGGCTGATGCAGTGCGCTTCGTCAATAGCAATCAGATTGATTTTACTGCGTGAAAGCAAGTCAAAGAGTGTGCCGTCGAGCCCTTCCGGAGCGATGTAGACCAAGTCATATTGCCCCGCGATGAGTCGGGCCGTGCGACCGCGGCGTTCATCGGCATCCAGGCTGGAATTAATAAAAGCGGCTTTCATGCCGAGTTCGATCAGGGCATCCACCTGATCTTTCATCAATGAAATCAAAGGGGAGATGACCAAGGTTGTGCCGGGCAAAATTTTTGCCGGGATCTGGTATGTTAGCGATTTTCCGGCCCCGGTAGGCATGATCCCGACGGCGTCATGCCCGGCCAAAACTGCCGAAATTAATTCCTCTTGTCCTGCGCGGAAGCTATCGTAGCCGAAAACGGTTTCCAGAACAGCCTTCGGTGTTTCACGGCGCGGTTTGATTTCGGCGAGCCGACGAATCCATTTCACGAGCGGCGGATCAAAGAGTGTGGGTGCACCGCGATAGATCTCACGCAAGTGCTCAATCCGCTGCGAAAAGCCTGCATCGAGCCCCTTGCCTTCGGGATGTGCCGCAATTTGCGCGAGGGCTTCGACTTCCGCCACGAGTTTTTCTTTTGTCCAGGTTCCGATCATTGCAGGAGTTTAAAAGAGACCGCCGGTAAAGGCAAGCAGGAGGGCCGTGCCTGTTCACGGAAAATGAAGGGGAAGCAATGAAGTCCCCGTTTTTTGGGGGAATGTTGGCGGGGAAGGAGCGACATGATGCTATTTTTCTAAAATAAAAGCGGTACTGAGCGGTGTCATTGCCATTTGTCTGATCTTGGTATGGTGGGACCTTATGGCGCGGGCCATTGCCTACACGGGTGCGATTTTAAGGCACAATAATCCTTCTTTCTTGCTTATTTATTTGGGAACCTCTGATTTAAGTCTGGATTGAATTGCAATAAGAGCGGGTGTGTTTTCCAAAGAATGCTCCTTAATCACCTAATCTGTACAAATAATGGCGTCTCTGCAATCGACAAAGGTTTGCTCGACACTGCCGTCATTCCCCCGATCCACATCAATGCCACCTGCGGGCGTAGCCATGACGGCCGTTACAATGTTGTTTACCGTATCAGTCACAAGATGTTTACCTAGAACAGCACATTTTGAGCCGTCAGGCACAAAAAACGGGTTGCCTGCTTCAGTGCTTAATGTGAATGTGCCGTTAGAGCAGGGCGCCGTGATTGTGACCGTGCCGCTTTGAATCACATCATCCCCCAGGGTCGGAATGCCGTTAATTGTTCTAGAGGTTCTTGCGATTGATAATTGGACATTGTCATAATCGGCCACAAAGCTTTTTTCCGGATTGAGGTTGTCCGTAAATTCCCGACGGCCATTGATGGTGAAGGTGACCACGCAGTCGGGAGCCTGGCTTTCCGAGAGCAGGATTGTGAAGTTGTTGACGAAGGATTCATCAATCTCCATTTGTTCGAATTTGTTTCCATCAACATTCAACCGGTCACTGCCGGAGATATTATAAATGCCTTCTCTGTTTGACACAGCGTTTGCCGCAGCGCAGTCGTATGTTCCAATTGGAAATATGATGGTCCCGTTCCGAATTGTTTCGGTGTATGAGATAACAAGATTTGTATTGCTTGTTTCGCTACAGCCGCCAGATCCCCCGCCTGAACAGATATCGGTTTCTGTTTGTTGGCCTGAACCGCCTCCGTCTGTATTGGAATCTGTGTTCTCCCCCGTTATTGTGACATTTGCTGTGCCCCCGGAATCAACTCTCTGGGCGAGATGGTTGTTCCAGTTAAAATCCGTATAAGTGAGTTGGAAGCCTGTGCCATCGGGGGTGGCTCTACCGTCGATTGTCCCCCAAGCGAATGAAGGGGCCGGATTAAATGCACTCGGATCACTGGGGTCCCCACACCCTGTCATGACAAGTGTAAAGAAATCATCCGTTCTTAGACCGGGATCGTCTCCAAATCCAATCGTGATAGAGCCGCAAGCCGATCCGGGGACTTCACCCAAGGCACTGAATGTGTTGAAAGTGAGATCTTCAAAAAAGAAGGTTCCTGCCGGCCCCAGGAATGTTCCATCGCCCGGAGCACGGGTGATGCTCCCCAGATTACTTTCAAGGGTGCTTTGATCCTTTCCTAAGGCCTGCCGAATTTTGGAAACGTCGCTGAGTTGATCGCTGCTTTTTTCACTTAATAGAGAAGCTTTGGACGACGGTTTAAAGCTGGACAGTCCTGGAACGGGAATGCCTCGGAGCGTGAGCCCTTCCTGAGCCAGTGCAAGAGAGGAGATGACCGCATCGGCAGCGGCTTTGTTTGCGGGATTGACAGAGGAAAGAGGTGGAGGGGCTGCGTTTCCCGAATAACTTCCACCACCACCGCCACCGCAGGCAGATAGGAGTACGCTTAAAAAAAAGAGACTCAAATAAGATCGCTTCATTACATCACCTCCTGAATGAAGACCGAAGTGTGAGAAGACAATAAGAATTAAGGAGACCATGTTGTTAATTATTTTCCATAATGGGTAAATTGTCAAGATATATGGGGATAAATCATGTGCTTGGCGCAGGTGGGTTTTACGGTGACGGTGGACTTGATTTTATCTGATAAAATCCAAGAAAATTTCGTTTCCGCTCACGCCGGTTCACATGCCAAGGCGCAGCGGTAGTAGATTCTTTGGGGAATGAAGTCGAAAAGCATCTTTTCAAGATTGCGGCGCTGCGCCGTCTCAATCTCTTTTGAATGGGCCGCCATGCCCTGCCGGGTTTCATCATGTGTCGCAAACAAGGCTTCGTCGGGATAGAGTTTGACGATGTTTTGGAAATACGTTTTGGGCATGCGAAACAGCCCGGTACTCACGCTGTGAAGTTTATTGACATCCAATGCATCGAAAATACGGATAAACAATTGTTGATAATCGGCTTGAACCCCCTTGTAGTCAATCAGAGGCTCAAAACGCAGGGCGATGGGCCAGCCGGCTTCCTCGAGCTTTTTTGCGGCGGCGATGCGTTTTGAAAAGGCGGGCACGCGGTCTTCCCATTGTGCCGCGACCGTTTCCGGGGAAAAGCTCAGGGCGATGACGACATTGGGCAAGGCCTCGTGCCGGAGCAGGCTTCGGATTTGTGCGCTCTTGGTTCTGAGTTCCAAATAGGCCTGCGGGAAATTTTTGAAAACATTTAAAAAGTAATTCACAAAGCCGCTGTATTGTTCGAGCGCCAAGCTGTCACTGTCATATCCCGCGTAAAAATAAGAAGGCGCGTCGCCGCATTTTTCAATCGTCTCCGCGATTTCTTTTTCAAAATCTTCATAATTGACAAAAAGTACATAGTGCGCGGAACGATACATGCCTTGTAAAAAACAATAGCGGCAGTCATAAGGGCAATTGAGCAAATGTGAAAAATAGTAGCTGTTTGCATTGCCGAAACCGTAACCCGGCGGTGCGGGCAGAACGCGGTTTTGATATTTTTTTGCCAGAATCAATCCCGGCCTTTTTTTCTGCACGCGAAAATTTTGCGCCGCCGGATTAAACACTTCACCATAACGTTCGCAGCGAATGTGCGGAATGTCCGCACATTTTTTCAAAATGTCTTGCACGCGTGGCAAGCTCCGGCATGGGTCTTCAATATAAAGGGCGGAGAAGGCGGGCATGGTTTTAAAGACTCAACTGATGTGCGGCAAGTGTTTCAGACAGCGCGCTTAAAAATCCCTTGGCGGTTTTATGAGATTCAGGCGCGGCTTGGATCGGGAACTGTGCTCCAAAAAGCACTTGCGCGCGTCGCAATAAGTGTTGGAGTTGGATTTTTTGTGTTTCGCTGAAATGCCAACGTTGGGCGATGTGGTCAAAATGGGGGCTCGGCACATGAATTTTTCGGTAATCCGCAATGCCGTTTTGTAATGTTGAAATTAAGGGTGTGATTTCATCCATGCGTGCTGCAATGTTTTGTGTTGCGCCGGCCTTTGTGATTTTCTCCACAGACGCTTGGGGATGATCGGAAACGACTTTGTAAGACTGGATGAATTCCGCCGTGCTGCTGCGGATCGCCGCGTTGTAAAATGCGCTGGCTTCCATGTCGTAGCCGCTGTCCTCCTCGTAATGCCGTTCGGCTCGATCCACGGTAATTAAGTTGCCGGAAGATGCGGAAAACGGTAACACTTGCGGCGGATAATAACAGCGCCCCGTCGCCCGGTCTTGGATGCGGTGTGCGATGAAGCCTTGGCCGCGCCGAAAATGTTGATGTCCTGCAATGCCGATATTCAGCCAGGCCGCAGGTCCGTTTTCGCGGGACAGGGCCTGCAGGTAGCCGACGGCTGAGGCGGCCGCAGGTTTTCCAATGCCCGAAACAATGAGTGTGAGCGCATCACCCGTATAAATTTTAAAGGGATGATTCCCTCTTAAGGAGGACATCCGGTAATGCGCGATTAGGGGTTTGGCTTCGTGAATCAATGCGATAACAAGATGGAGCATTTCAGGATCCTTCCGTCTTTAGGGCGTGTCGACATTCAGCATGCAAGGCGTCTTTTCGGCTCTTTTTTGCCCTGACGGCGTGGGTTTTTCATTTCAATGTCTTGCATTGCGCAGAAAAACCGCCTTGTCAGAACTAAAAATTTCTCAAAAAAACGGCCTCCCAGTTGAATGTCGACACGCCCTAGTGTTTTCGAGCAGTTTGCCTGCTTGTTTTTCCCAGTGCAAGTAAAATTAGCCTGAATTCCCTGTATTTCGCGGTGCAAGCGCGCCTTTTGATGTAAGCGGTTCCGGCCATGTCCTCTTCTGCGAATAACAATCCGCTTTACGTGCGCATCCGTGCCGAAGTAAGATGAGGGGCATGAAAACAGGAAACATGTTCAAGGGCATCCGGTCTGTTTTTGTTTATTTTTTGTTGTTTTGGGTCTTGGGCTGTGAAAAAAAGGAAACCTTATTGCCGGAGCACCGTGGCGGGCAAATTTACCAGGGCAAGGTGCGGATGGATATCAAGTGTTACGGCTGTCACGGCTGGATGGGAGAAGGGTCCATGCATGCGCCCGCTTTGGCGGATAACGGCAGGACGATTCCTTACTTTGAGTTTTACAGTGCGGTGACTTACGGACGGGGCGGGGGGATGCCCGCCTATGAACGGATGTTGGGAGAAAAGGATATCCGCCTCATGATTGACTGGCTTCAACAGGTTTCAGTGATGCGGCAGTCCAAATGAAGAAAAAAAGCTTTCGTCCGATATTCTGGAGTGTGAGTGTGTTTTTTGTGGTTTTTCCACTTACGCTTCTCCTCTTGATTGTAGAGCGTGTTCCCGTGGCTGCGGACGTGAGCACTATGAATACGGACAATGCGGTGAAGACGCGGGCGCTCGCAAAACAAGTGCTGAGGGAATTACTGAACGAAAATGACCGACCCATCACGATTTCGGTGACGGAGGACGAACTAAACGGTGTGTTTGCAATCGCCCATCGTGCGATCCCGCGGACGACGGGTTGGGCGGAGATCTCCGACGCACAGCTTGAATTGTCGGCAACCGTCCGGCTTCCGGAAACACCCCTCGGGGCATATTTGAACTTCCAGCTCATTTTATTGCCCAGTGAGACAGGTTTTTATATCAGCGAAGCGGTGCTCGGTAAGATTGCACTGCCCGATGCGGCGGCGCGTTTTTTAATACGGCTGGGTCTCGATTTGGCCTTTGGTAAGGGCGAAGGCGCTTATCTGTTGGATGCGGTGAATTCCGTCGCGCTGCGCGGCAAACGCGTTGATGTGCACTTGAAGCCGATTCCCAGGATGAATCAGCTGGTGGAGAATATGAGAGGGCGCCTGAAGGAAGTCCGGGATGAAGTGCGTCTTATGGGTGATCCGGCGCATGTCCGGGACTATTATCGTCATATTATGGCGCTTTCCGAGCAGGCCCCGCGTCAGGAAGCACTTTCATTCGGGTATTATATGGGGCGTCTGTTTAAGATTGCGCGTGAACAAGCCGGGGATCCGGTCGCTGAAAACCGCGCGGCGATTTTGGCCCTTGGTATTTATTTTGGAAGCTGGCGTGTTGAACAGATGATCGGTCCGGTGCGTACGGAGGAGATGCTGCGCCATACGCGGGCAACAAAGCATGTGGGGCTTGCGGGGCGGCGTGATCTTAGATTGCATTTCATTATTTCCGCCGCGTTGGAGATTGCTTCCGAAAGCGGCGTGACGCATGCCATTGGAGAATTTAAGGAGCTCTTGGATGCCGGGGCGGACGGAAGCGGTTTTAGTTTTGCCGATCTTGCGGCGGATCGTGCAGGCGTGCGTTTTGCCGAAGTTGCGACCGATCCCGAAACGGCGATACTTATTCAAGGCCGACTTTCAGAAAATGCGCAAGAAGATCAGTTTTTCCCCGATATCGCCTATTTACCCGAAGGTCTTTCGCAGTCGGTTTTTGAGCGATATTTTGGAAGCGTGGAAAGTGAACGTTATCTTTTACTGGTTGAGGCGGTCGATCGCTGCCTCAGCCGGTTGCCGGTTTATGTGCCTGAGGCGCAGCTTTCGCTAATAAACGGCTGTGATATTACCTCTGTTGTCCCGGTGTCACTCTTATTATCAAAACGGAACTTTAATTAAGAGGAAAGGATTTTTAAAAAATGAATGTTAAACACTACGCGATACTACCGGTTTTATTCGGATTGTTTCTTTTTGTTCCGGCCGGATGTACAAAAAAAGAGAACCCTTTTCCGGATCATGTGGGCGGACAAATCTTTCTGGGGCTGAAACATGTGAATGTGAAATGTGCGGGATGTCACGGAGACTTGGGCGGCGGCGGTATGGGCGGGCCGAACTTGGTCCAGTCTGTTAAAACATTGAGTCCGGAGCATTTTGTCGCAAGAGTGGCAAACGGCCTGGGCGGGATGCCCGCATTCGGCGATGTGCTGACAGAGGATGAGATTCTTGAGATTATGGACTGGTTGAAAAAGCTCTCTTAGTCGACGTAGCCTCCGACCATGCCTTTGTCCTCCCCCGTTAAGGAGCGGAAAAGGGTATGGAATTCCTGATCGGATAGCGCGGGGTTTCGCAGTTTTTCCAGGTCTTCAGGGGTAATCGGAATCTGGGCTTGGATATCGAATGCGGAACTGCCAAAGGCCGCGTAGTGCGGATAGAAGCGAAATTCGGGCAGCAAATGTGTGATGCCGTTGTTGTAATGGATGGCGAGTTCGATCATCATGCGGGCAACATCGGCTGGAATACGGTTTCCGAGCACGATGTTTTTGGGCGGATTGCCTGCGCGGAAATATTGGATCATGACACGGTTGATATTTTCTTCCGCAAGCAGGTTTTTGATGAAAGGCCCGTCTTTTCTTCGTTCTTTCATGAGAAAGAGTTCGACTTTGATTTCTTCACGGGGCACGGGAATCATCGGCCCTTCGCGTTTTTTAAAATGACGCTCTCCTTTTTCTTCCGGGGTTTCGCCAAAACTCAGGTTGGGGAAAAAAACGAAGGCCATGCCCAATGCCAAGCTTGTCACAATTGTTAAGATCGGGGTTCTTCTTTTCACGGGGTTCTCCTTAAACTTCTTTGATATTGTATTCTAAAATAAAACGGTGTATGGTCGCCCTGATGTTGCGTTTAATTGCCCTAAAGTTATTCTCTGTTTCCAAGCTGTCTTCAAAACCCTCCTTATTTAAGCGTTCACGGAGGGGAACAGTGAAAATTTCAGGCGATTATAACAAACCATTGCGATTTTTTAAAGATTGCCTGAGCGTCTCCCCATTATTTGGGCGTGCCGGGGGATGTGCCCTTTTTTTATTGTGTACCCTCGTTGTTTTACCGCGCATTCATGCCGCAAGCGTTCCCCGCGAACTTCCTGTACGGGTTTCGATTGAAGCTTTGCTGAGTGATGAGGTCCAATATGACGGCCACCGGATTGTGGTCTCAGGTCGCATCGAATCGCTCGTCTTTCAGCAAGGCCATATGGGCAGCCCTTATCTGAAGATCGTGTTGCAGGAAAGCCCGTCTCTCGCAAGCCTCAGCCCGCAGCGTGTCGAGGTCATCAGTCTCGATTTTCCGAAAGCCCGTGCGGGCGACAAGGTGCTCGTGCAGGGGAATTATCATATTTCCGGCCGGAAAGTCGGCCGTCTGTTCAAGCGGTTTATCGATGCGGAAGTGATTGTTCTGGATAAGTTTTAAGAAATCCGATTCCGCATAAAGGACGTGGTTTTTCTCTTTTTTACCCCCCTGTTTTTATGGTGATTTTGTCCGTCTTCGATTGATTGACACCCCCAAAGCCCTTTGTTATTCTAGCGGTATGAGACTTTCCAGGGCACGTATTGATGCGCTCTCACGCCGTTTAGCCACTAGCCTTTTGAATAAAAGATTGATTGAATGTGATCAAAAAACGGAAGGGGTGGCTGAAAGCATTGCGGCCGTAATTCATAAGGAAATGGAAGTCGAAATGCGTCTCGACCGAGAGGTCGAAGTCTTGATGAAAAAATATGAGCGGGAGATGCGCGGAGCACAGGTTGATCCTCATGTCCTGTTTCAGATGATTAAGAAGCAGTTGGTGAAGGAAAGAAGTATTATTTTGTAGTGTGAATGCGATGGCTGCCCTGAGTGAAGAAAAGATCAGCCATCTTGCACATCTGGTGCGGGATGGTTTGGAAGCCGACCGGAGGATTTATTGCAAAGGCAGTCGAAAGGAAATCCTGCGGGCCATCAAACAAACACTGACTGAAACTGCGGAACTGCAAGATGAAGTGCGCGAGATTGTGCATCGTAAGTTGGTTTCGTACAAACGAAAGATCGTGGAAGGCAGCGCCGATTGGGAGATTTTGTATGAGAAGACCTATCGGGAAGAGCTGCGAAAAAGAGGGCTTTGAACCCTAAGGTTTTACGCCCTGTCTTTATCCCTCGTCGCGGCGGTGCTGTGGTGCTCAAACCCTTGAGGGATAAAACCGTACGCTCCGATCCCGCGCGCCTTGCCCTGGCGCAAAATCCAGGCAAGCGGAACTGTTGACTGTATCTTAAGGACGCTCTGATTAAGTCCGGATTTTATTCGTCAGTAAAGAAAGGTGCATTGTAATGAATAGATCAAAAAAAAGGGCCCGTGCCAAGGGCATGAGCGATCTTTTGATCGGGCAATTTTTGTTGGCCGTGCTACTCTATTTTTCCGTTGCTTTTTATGAGTCCTCAAGAACCATGACCCTGGTTGTGACCTTATTGCTGTTGGTTGGCGTACTCTATTTTTCATGGAAAGGCATGCGCGTGCTCTGGGCCAAAAAAGGCTAAGCACGGTATGGGGCATAGGTATCACGCCAAGGGCGAGATGCTTGATTTTTGCGCCGCCGGCGAGATCGGCCCGGTCCGCCAAGCAGTCGAATTGCCGGTCGGCTCAATTTTATCGGGCTAGGGGCCTCGTCGGCCGCAGGGATGTTGCTCGGGATTGCCGGAGGCCTTTTCACAAACGGCCTGGCCCCGTTTTTTCCGATGCAGGGCACATACCGGCCCGTCTTTTGGTCATGACTTTTTTCAATGAACCTACCGCTATTTTAGCAGCAAAAATATCGTGAATTTAGGAAACTCCGCTTAATCAGCGCTTCCTAAATTTGTCTCTTTTATGAGCATATCGCTTTCGATCGGGGTGATTCATCCCGCTTTACATGAGAAAATAAAATGACGGAAGCACAACACAGAACGGCACTTGAGGTCCAAGAAACCGATTCCAATCCCGTGGGCGAATTTGACCGGCCTCAATATCGTCTCGCGATTGCGCAGTTTGACGCGGCGGCGCAGCGGCTCGGACTCGATCCGGATTTGTCGGAGCGTTTTAAGATGCCGCAACGTGCGCTCGTGGTGAATATCCCTGTGCGCCGTGACGACGGACGCGTCAAAATATTTCGCGGTTACCGTGTGCAACATGATCCGGCCCTGGGGCCTTTTAAGGGAGGGATTCGCTATCATCCGAACGTCACCCTCGGTCAAATGACGGCACTGGCGATGTGGATGACATGGAAGTGCGCACTCATCGGTTTGCCCTTCGGTGGGGCAAAAGGCGGAGTGTGTTGTGAGCCCAAAACGCTCTCCCGGCAGGAATTACAAAATCTGACACGGAGATACACCGCTGAAATCTTTCCTGTCATCGGCCCGGAAAAAGATATCCTTGCGCCCGATGTGGGGACCAATGCGCAGACGATGGCGTGGATCATGGATTCTTACAGCCAGCAGGTGGGCTATTCCGTTCCGGAGATTGTGACGGGAAAACCGGCCAGCATCGGCGGAACAATGGGGCGGAGCGAGTCGGCGGCCTTGGGGCTCGTTGATGTGATTTTGCTTGCCATGCGCCATCTTGGAATACCGGTGTCGGGCAGCAGTGTTATTATTTACGGTTACGGCAACGTGGGTCGGCGTGTCGCGAAAAAATTATCCGCGCAAGGAATACGGATTGTCGGCGTGGCGGATTCGACCGGAGGAGTGTACAACGCGAATGGCATTCATCTGAATCATCTCAAGCGATATAAAGAAAAAAGAAAAACAGTGCTCGGGTTTTACGGATCGGAAAGCATGCCTTCGGACGCATTATTGAAGCGTCCTTGCACCATTTTGATTCCTGTCGCACTGTCGGGTGCGATTAATGCCGAGAATGCTGCTATTTTACAGTGTCGTATTCTTGCCGAAGCGGCGAATGGCGCAACGGATTTGAAGGCCGATCCGATTTTACGTGCGCGGGAGGTTTTTGTGATTCCCGATTTACTGGGCAATGCGGGTGAGGTCATTGTGTCCTATTTTGAGTGGGTGCAGGGGATTCAGAATTTTCTTTGGTCAAAAAAAGAGATTGAAGCGCGTTTGTGTGCTATGATGACGACCGCATTTGAGCAGGTTTTGGCGCAATCGCTTAGCTGTGATGTCGGCATGCGCATGGCGGCCTTGATGATCGGCATCGAAAGGCTTTCAAAGGCACACCGGGCGCGGGCGCTCTTTCCCTAAGAGAATAGGCCTGAAAATGCGAAGTGGATGAAAGCGGCATGACAAATATTTTTGAGAAAATTCAAGTTGAAGGGCATGAGCAAGTATTGATTTGTTCCGATCCCGTATCGGGGCTTCGCGCGCTGATTGCCATTCACAATACCGCTTTAGGTCCTGCGCTGGGCGGCTGTCGGATGTGGCCCTATGATTCTTTTGATGCCGCATTGTCGGATGTGCTTCGGCTCTCAAGGGCAATGACCTATAAAGCCGCAGTCAGCGATCTGCCCTTGGGGGGCGGAAAGAGTGTGATCTGGGGCGATGCGGAAAAGGACAAAACCCCGGCTTTGCTTGAAGCCTTTGCAGGACATATTGAAGCTTTGGGCGGCCGTTATATTGTGGCCGAAGATGTCGGTATTACGCTTGCGGATATTGAAGCAATGCGCCGCATCACGTCGTACGTTGCGGGACATGCCCTCGCACACGGCGGCAGCGGCGATCCTTCGCCGGCCACCGCGCAGGGTGTTTTTTCCGGTATGCGGGCTTGTTTGGAAGAAGTTTACGGCGATGCTTCTTTTAAAGGGAAGCGCGTGGCCGTTCAGGGCTTGGGCAAGGTGGGCAGCGCCTTGGCGCGGCTGCTGCATGAGGCGGGTGCGGCCCTGTATGTTTCAGACATGGACCCGGAGCGCGTGGCCCGTGCGATTCGTGATTATGGCGCAGATCCCATTCACGGACATGAAGTGTACCGTGTGGATTGTGATGTTTTTGCCCCTTGTGCCCTGGGGGGAATTATCAACGCGCGCAGCATCGAAAGCCTTTCCTGTCGCATCGTAGCGGGCGCGGCAAACAATCAACTGGATGACCTGAAAATTGCAGACGAATTGCGCCGCCGTAAGATTCTTTACGCCCCGGATTATGTTTTAAATGCGGGCGGATTGATTAATATCGCCGAGGAATTAAGGGGCTATGACCCGGTTCGGGCTTATGAAAAAGTGAACCTGATTTACGATCGCATGAAGGCTGTTTTTGCGCGGGCTAAAAAAGAATCGGTCTCAACGGCGGCAGCGGCCGAACAGCTTGCGGAGCAGCGTTTGAATGCAAAACGAAACCATGTTTGAAGGCATTTCAAAACTCGGTACCGGACGCATTGTGTGCACAGTGATTCTGTCTCTTTTTTTTATGCGGCTCCCTCAGGTGATGCCTTTGGCCGGCAGATGGTTGATTGTCGCTTTGATTGTCTTGTTTTTCCTGCTCATTCCGGAACAGAAAGGCATTAAAGGCGGTCTGATTGCGGGGTTCTTTTCTTTGGTCTTTGCAGGCTTCGGACAAATTTATGTGCGCCAGTACACAAGAGGTGTCCTCTTTATCACAACGGCCGTCTTTGCTTATATGACCACCGATTATTCTTCAAAATCATGGGTGTTTAACAACATCTTGTTTGTTTTTGCCGCCATTGATGCCTTTTCCCTTGGGAAACGCGGCATCGGCATTTTCTGATCGACCCCGCGCCTTATTTTAAGGAAGCTTCAGTTAAATCTTCTTGTTTTTCCTTCAAAATCCGGGGACTGTCTTTTCCTTCGTTCGTGTTTCTATTGATGGTGGTATAATCAAAAGAAGCAAGGAGAAGCGTTATGCCGCCGATGAATCCTTCACAAAATACCGAAGTTGCTTCTTCGATTTCAAAAATCCCCATTACCGAAAACCGTTACTGGGCGGGTTGCAATCAATCGGATTGTGTGCAGGCCGACATTGCCGTTTTTGGTATTCCTTATGACGGCGGCGCGTGTTTTCGCGCCGGGGCTAATGAAGGCCCGGCGCGAATTCGCAGACTTTCCGCTGAAATTCCTCCCGTTTTAGAGACGGGGGAAAGTTTTCAATCTTTGGCGATTTGTGATGAGGGCGATCTGTTTTGTGCGGGCGATTTTGTTGCTGAACATGCCCGAATTTCAGCGGCGGTTTCAAAACGCCTGACCCATGCCTTTTCGCTGACCTTGGGCGGGGATCACTCCGTTGTGATTCCGGTTCACCGGGCGGTGAACCGATGTGCGTCTGAAGAGATCGGCCTGATCTTTATTGATGCGCACGCCGATCTCTCCGATCAATTTCAGGGCTCGGCGTATTCCAATGCCTGTCCGCTCCGTCACACAATGGCCTTGGAAAAATTTTCCCCCGAACGCACTGTTTTGGTCGGCACGCGCTGCCTGGAGCCCGCAGGTCGTGATTTTATTGCGGCACACAATATGACGATGTTTACCGCACACGAAATTGCGGCGCGGGGCATCCGGGCGATTGCCAAACAAATCATCACGCGTTTTTCAGGCCTTTCAAATGTCTATCTTTCCATTGATATCGACGTGCTCGACCCGGCATTCGCCCCCGGCACGGGCATTCCCGATGCGGGCGGTTTGACGACACGCGAGGTGATTACTTTAATTCGTGCGCTGGATGTTTTGCCTGTTGTGGGTGCGGATTTGGTTGAAGTCGCGCCGCCCCTGGATGTGTCCGATATTACCAGTTTTGCCGCGCTTCGCATCATTACGGCACTGTTTGCCGTAGTGCTGAAAAGAAAAGAGCGGCAGCAGCGATATGTCCTTTTATAAGGCGCTTCCCTTTTGGAAAGGAGATATGCATGAAAAACAAACAGAAAAAAAATCGGCCGGGCCCCGAAGCGAAAGCATGGGTGAGTCGCGACCATGCCGTCATTTCAAAGTCGGTGACGCGGGAATATCCCTTGGTTGCGGCCTCGGCCAAAGGTTGCCGCATGACGGATGTGGACGGTTTTGCGTATCTGGATTTTACTTCCGGCATCGCAGTCACGGCGAGTGGGCATTGCCATCCCAAGGTGGTCAAGGCGATTTGTGATCAGGCCAAGAAGCTCATTCACATGTCGGGCACTGATTTTTATTATGCATCGGAAATTGAGCTGGCCGAACGATTGTGTTCATTCGCACCGGGCCGCCTCAGGAAAAAGGTTTTTTTTACAAATTCAGGGGCGGAGTCCGTTGAAGCGGCGATGAAATTGGCGCGCTACGCGACCCGGCGTCCCTATTACATCGCATTTTCGGGTGCCTTCCACGGCCGAACGATGGGTGCCCTTTCACTCACGGCAAGCAAAGCTGTTCAGAAAAAGGCCTATGCCCCGCTTATTTCCAGTGTCGTGCATGCGCCCTATCCCAATCCCTATCGCCCTCCTGCGGGTCTGTGTGCGGAGGATTGTGTTGATTTTACGCTGGATTGGATTGAAGAGACGGCCTTCAAGCATTTTGTCCCGGCGGAAGAAGTTGCGGCCGTCTTTGTCGAAGCGATTCAGGGTGAGGGCGGCTACATCGTCCCCCCCAAAGATTTTCTCAGGAAATTGGCAATGCTTGCGGCTGCTCACGGGATTTTATTGGTCGTGGACGAAGTGCAAAGCGGCATGGGCCGCACGGGAAAGATGTTTGCTTCTGAGCATTTTAATGTCGTGCCCGATATCATGACGCTTGCAAAAGGTATTGCTTCCGGCATGCCGCTGGGCGCCATCGTTGCAAAAAGCAAAATCATGGATGTTTGGGAGCCAGGTGCCCATGCCAATACATTCGGCGGCAACCCCATTGCCTGCGAGGCTGCGCTTGCGACGATTGAATTGCTAAAAGACGGCTTGATGGACAATGCCCGGATTTTGGGCGACTTTATGCAAACGCGTCTGCGTGAGATGCAGAAAACGCATCGCTTGATGGGCGATGTGCGCGGCATGGGGCTCATGGTGGCTGTTGAATTGGTGAAGGATCGTGAGACAAAGGAAGTGGCCGTTGCCGAACGGGATGCCGTCATTCAAGGCTGTTTTGAAAAAGGCCTGCTCATTTTAGGTTGCGGCGAAAGTGTGCTGCGTTTTATGCCGCCGCTCACACTCACAAAAAAGGAAGCCGAAGAAGGGTTGGGTATTTTTCAAGCGGTTTTGGCTCAAGTTGAGAAAAAGAAGTTTTAAGGAAGCGCTCATTTTAGCCTTGAAAAAACAATTCACGGCTTAATCGGAGCTTCTTTAATGGTCTGCTTGAATTTGTTGGAAAACCGATGTGTTGATCGAGACACATTGACCCCGGAGCTATTCGTCCAAATTCGGTTTTTCTCGCATCTTTTTTTTATTTTGTACGCGATGCTTTTTTTCGAGTTCACGCTCCCGAATCGCGCGGCTTTTCTTCGTGGGGATCCGGCGTTTTTTTGCACGGTTCAAAATTTTTAACCGTGCAATGAGGCGTTCGAAGGCTTTCTCTCTGTTTCGAATTTGTGAGCGCGACTCCGTCGCCGTGACCACAACGCCGGACGGAAGATGTACAAGGCGCACACCCGAATCGGTCACATTGCGATGTTGCCCCCCCGGCCCGCGGGCGCGAAAGGTATGAATCCGGACCTCTTTTTTAAGCGTTTCCAATTCGATATTGAATGGCACTGCTGTTTTCCCGAATTTCTAATAAGCCGAAATCATATGATCGATGCCCGGTTTGAGCACCTCGCGCCATTGTTTTTCGAGGTCGGGCGAAAAGGCGGGATCTTTTTCAGATAAGGCTCGGATAAAACAATCGGCCCAAATCGGATAGAGCTCAGCCGGAACATTCATGTGATCCCGATTGTGTTTTTCGCCGAGCCGGTTGATGGACATCCTGCCGAGCGGCCCGCCTTCACTGTAATCGATTAAAACATAGATGCCGTCAATCAGCGCCTTTTTTTGCGTGGCAAAGTCGGTGTGATGAAACAAAGCCCTGGTTTTAAGATCCGAGGCAAGCAGGAGATCATAAAAACGATCGGCGAAATCCATCTGGCGCATTCTCTTAAAACTTTCTTTTACGTCACCCATCTTGTTCCCGCCTTGTTTTGTCTTGCGCTTCATTGAAAATAAATCCGCATTATATATCACTATACCACTTGCTTCTTGTACCCAAAATCAGCAATCGCGGAATTCGGGTTGTAGTTGATATTTGACTTGATGTGCATTATCGTAGCTGAAAATAAGATATTGAAACCACATGAAGAAAGCCTATTACCTCCCTCAGATCCGATGCCCGGAAGCGATACTCACGGTCGGAGGGCACGATTTATCCCTTCCGATACTGCATCCCGAAGAAATTTCAGCACTTTCCGACCGCCTTATCTTGGCGCAAGAGAGGTTTGCAGGCAACTCCATCTTCACGATTGTGGATTATATTGCGCAGGCTGCTGAACAATGGCGTGATACAAACAATCCCAGACGCCGAGAAGCACAGTCCGTTTTACCGGAAGTCTGCGGACTTTCAAAAGAAATGGTTTCTCTCGTTTTAGATGACCTATTTGAGCAACTTACGAAAAAAAACCTCCTGCAACTGCTTGAAGACGAATTGGGCAATGTCGCAATATTGGATCGCTTTTGTAAAAAGAAAAATGGAAGCACGCGCAGACGCGCCTTTGGGCCGCCCCTCATCGCACAAATTTTACCGGGCAACGTGCTCGGGGTTTCCATTATCAGCTTAATCTGCGGACTCTTGGTGAAATCTGCCAATTTGCTGCGCGTGAGTCCGGAAGAAATACGGCTCACTACACTTTTTGCAGAAAGCCTGCAAGAGATTTCACCTGAAATCGCGCTAAGCATCGCCGTACTCCTCTGGGACAAAAAAGAAGAAGCGATGACCCAAACCGTCTTTCAAAAAGCTGATTTTGTCATCGCCTACGGCAGTGATGAAAGCATTGCCGCCATGCAAAGCCTCATTCCTTCAAATACGCCTCGAATACTTCACGGGCACAAACTGAGTTTCGGCATCATTGCACGAGAAGCGGTTTCTGAAGACTTGGCAACAAAGGTCGCGATGGACATCGCGCTCTACGATCAACAAGGGTGTTTATCTCCACATCTCTATTATGTCGAATCCGGGGGGGAGAGCACGGCCCTTGATTTTGCCAAACACCTTGCCGAAGCCTTACAGCAACTTTCCCTGAAGCTGCCCAAAGGGCTGTGCGACGATGCTGTGGCCGGCAAAACCCAACAACTTCGCGGCACCCTCCCCCTAAAAGGCGGAACCGTTTTTAAAAGTGTGGACGGCACGGACTGGACCGTGCTTTTTGAGCCGTCCCCGGAATTTACAAGCGCACCGCTTGGCCGCTGTATTTGGATAAAAAGCGTGGACGATCTTTCTAAAATTCCGTCACTGATGATTTCTGTGAAAAACCGGATTCAAGCCATTGGCATCGCTATCCCCAAAACACGTGCGGACGGCATCGTTGAAGCCGTCAGTAAAATCGGCGGCTGCCGCATCTGCCCCATCGGAGAAATGCAACGCCCGCCCTTGAATTGGTCGCATGACGGACAAAAACGCCTGCTTCCGCTATTACGCTTTGTGGATCGGGAGTGACATCGCGCCGCTTTTCTCAAGTGATTCTTTGGGAAAGTGTCTTGGGCATGGTGTCATTAAAAGCAATTCCTGTTTTTGGCCGGTGAATGATTACAGCGGCCACCTGTTGCGTTGCATTCGCTTGGATGAACGATGTTGGTCCGCGCTCAAGCGCCTTGCGGCTTACACTTCTCTCCTTCCCGAAAGCGTTTCTTCACACTTGACGCGATACTCGGGCTAAACCATGAATGACTTGCTTTAGCCACCCGTCTTCCGGTTTAAACCTTGTTTGTTAGGCCCACCAGGGCGGCGGGTTTTCTCTTGATTTTAGATAGCCGTGCAGGATATCGGTGCGTGAAACGATGCCGATGAGTTTGCCGTCTTTGTTGACGACGGGCACGCGAGTCAGGTGTTTCTCTTGTAATAAGGCAATCACTTCCTCGCAAGGGCTATAGTCCAATACGAAGATCGGGTCTTTGCTCATGACTTCCCTTGCCGTAATTGCTTCCAGCGGTTTTCCCCCGATAATGGCGTTGAGCAGATCAAACTCACTTACGATGCCGAGTAATTTTTTGTCCTGATCTATAATCGGCACACTGCCGAAACCGCCCATTGTAATCGCCGTGGCGAGTTTATCTCCCTTTGCAGTTTCGGGATAATAGTAGACCCTCGTTTGCATAAAATGCGCCGCCAGCATGTGCTGAAAATCTTCTCCCCCGGTCATGTAGTCTGTTTGTCGCATGTGATTCCTTTTTTAAGGTCCTAATGCTTAATTGCATTGAACGGTAGCATATTGACTAAAAGAATCAAGAAAAATTCGCAGGGATTGCTTTTTCCGGGATTTAGAATATTGGACGGGTTTAAAACCTGTGTCGATATCAACAACGAAGGTATTTGCATTGCCGTGATGCATCGGCTCCCGTATACTCTTGAAAAATCGGTTTTGCAGCTTTGATTTGAGAGAAAATGGATAAACAAGAAGAATTGCTTCGTGTCATTGCGAAGTCTGAGCGTCCTCTGCCGGTGCGGGAAATCATGCGTGCACTGAACCTGCCTCGCGATGAGGGCGATGAGCTCAAAAAGCTCCTGCGCCGCATGGTGCGGGCAGGCCGGGTCATCCGGCTGCGGGGTAGACGTTACGGCATGGCGCAGGCTTTGGATTTGGTCAGCGGCCGATTGAAAGGGCATCCCGACGGGTTTTATTTTGTGATTCCCGATCCGCCGCCCCCGGGGGCGGCTTCGGGGGAAAAACAGAGTGATGTCTATATTGGATTCAAAAAAAACGGCGATGCCATGCACGGCGATCATGTGGTCGCGCGTGTCGAAAAACATAAAGGTGAGGGACGCCGTGAAGGCCGTGTGATTCGGATTTTGGCGCGTGCTCATACTCAGATTACGGGGCGGTTTGAGCCGGGCCGCGATATGGGATTTTTGGTGCCTGCGGATCGCTGCATGGCCGACGATTTATGTATTTTGCCCGAGAATATCGGAAAGGCCGCAGCGGGTGATGTGGTTGTCGCAAAGATTTTGCGCTATCCGCAAAAAGGTCATCCCGCAGAAGCCAAAGTCGTGCGTATTTTAGGGCGTGTCGAAGATTCTGAAATCGACACCGATACGGTCATTGCCTCCTACGATTTGCCGCGTGATTTTCCAAAGCCCGTCCTCGCCGAAGCCGCGCAGATACCTGAAAGGGTGACTGATGAAATGCGTGCGGGGCGCCGCGATCTCAGGGCTTTGCCGACCGTGACCATTGATGGAGAGACCGCACGTGATTTTGATGATGCCATTTCAATCGTCCCGGAGGATACGGGTTATCGGCTTTGGGTTCACATTGCGGATGTGGCCCATTATGTCGGGGAAGACAGTGTCTTGGATCGAGCGGCTTACGAACGGGCGACCTCGGTTTATTTCCCGGATGCCGTTTTGCCCATGTTGCCCGAAAAGCTTTCAAACGGCATTTGCAGCCTCAAGGCCCGAGAAGACCGATTGACTTTAACCGCGGAGATGCTCTTTGGAGGCGAGGGTCAAATGCGCTCGCATGCATTGTATGAAAGTGTGATTTGCAGTGACGCGCGCATGACCTACACTGCCGTTCAAAAAATTATTGAAGGGGATACTGAAACCCGCGCTGCGCACACGTCGTTGCTGCCTCAATTTGAAGCAATGGATCGACTGGCAAAGATATTGCGTCACGGCCGGTTTGCACGGGGCAGCCTTGATTTTGATTTGCCCTCAGCGCAGATTATGATGGATGCTTCGGGAGAAACCATTGATATTGTACGAGAAGAACGTCAGACGGCCAACCGTTTGATTGAAGAATTTATGCTGGTTGCCAATGAGTGTGTGGCGCAAGAATTAACACGGCGCGGTATTCCCGCACTTTACCGCATTCACGAAGCGCCTCCCAAAGAACGTATTGAAGACCTGCGAGATACCATGCAGAGCTTTGGTCTGAAAATAAAACTTTTAAAGGAAGTCTCGCCAAAATCCCTGGCCGAAGTTCTCGATGCAGTGAAAGAGCGGCCCGAAGAAAAGCTGATTCATCAAATCATCTTACGTGTGATGCGGCAAGCGCGATATTCCGCTGAAAATCACGGTCATTTTGGATTGGCTTCGGGTGAGTATACGCATTTCACATCGCCCATTCGCCGTTATCCCGATCTTGTGATTCATCGTTTGCTCAAACGAATCATGGCCTCGGAAATGTCTGACTTGGAAAAAGAGACCTGGGCGAAAAAATTGCCGGAGATTGCAAGGCATTGCTCAGAGCGCGAGCGTGTGGCCGTGGATGCCGAGCGGGATGTCATTCAAAGAAAACAGGTCAAATTTATGGCCGATAAGGTTGGCAAAAAATATGAAGGCATGATTAGCGGCGTGGCCGCTTACGGACTTTTTGTACAATTAGACTCCTATTTTGTGGAGGGACTGGCACACATCAGCAGTCTGCAAGGGGATTATTATATTCACGATGAAAAGCGTCACGCCCTCATCGGGCGCAACTTGAAGCGTATGTACCGTTTGGGACAAGCCGTGCGTGTTGAAGTGGAAGATGTGGATATGGAACAGCAAAAGATTAATTTCCGCATCCTGGCCGCACCGTGCCGGAAAAAATTGGTGAAGGCGGGCTCGAAGAGCAAATCCAAGCCGAAAGTGAAACGGAGGCCTAAACGGAGGGACTAAAAACTCCCCCCGAGTGCTTCGGCGATGGCATTCAGCCCGCAGCCGATTTCATCTTTTGAAAGAATCAACGGCGGCATGATGCGGATGACGGTGTCGCTGTGCAGCGTCCAGCCCAAAATCACGCCGCGCTCAAAAGCCCCCTGCACGCAACGCTCGGCTATGTCGGCATTTTCGACTTCCAGGCCGATCATGAGTCCTTTGCCGCGCACTTCCCGAATGCCGATATTTTGCCCGGCCAAATGCCGGAGTTGTTTTGTGATGTATTGCCCGTCGGCTTCGGCTTTTTCCACCAAACCTTCTTTTAAGATCACTTCCAGCCCGGCCCGTCCTGCTGCGCAGGAAACAGGGTGGCCCCCAAAAGTCGTCACATGAGAAAGCGGCGGGTTTTGTGAAAAAGTCGCCATGATTTTTTTTGAAGCCGCAAAGCCGCCCAAGGGCATGCCGCCGCCCATGCCCTTGGCCATCGTCACGATGTCGGGTGTGACGCCAAAATGTTCCATTGCAAAGAGTTTTCCTGTGCGTGCAAAACCCGTCTGTACCTCATCAAAAATCAAAAGTGCTCCTCTTGCATCGCAACGTTCGCGCAGTTTGAAGAGAAAGGCCGTATCGGGTACACGCATGCCGCCTTCACCTTGAATGGGTTCTGTGATGACTGCAGCGACCTCTTCATTAAGGGCATCCAAAGCATTCACATCGTTAAAAGGCAGAAAACTTACACCGGGCAATAGCGGTTCAAAAGGCTTGCGGTACATCTCCCGGCCCGTTACCGCGCAAGACCCTTGCGAATCGCCGTGAAAACTGTTTTCAAAGCTGATGAGTTTTTTGCGCCCTGTGTATTTTTTTGCGAGTTTCAGGGCCCCTTCGTTGGCTTCCGTGCCGCTGTTTGTAAAATAAACTTGCTCAAAAACATCGGGCAAAAGCGATACGAGTTTTTTAGCGAGGGCGACTTGGGGCTCAAGCACATGTTCGCCGTAAACCATGACGTGAAGGTATTTTTCAGCCTGCTTTTTTACCGCCTCAAGCACTGCGGGATGGGTGAAGCCGATATTTGCCACACCGATGCCGGAAATAAAATCGAGGAAAGATTTTCCGTCGGTGGTGTAAAGGGTCGCGCCTTCGGCGCGTTCGATTTCAAGACCCATCGGATGCGGGGAGGTCTGGCAGATGTAGTTTAAGAAGTCGGTTTTTTTTGAGGGCATTTGTAATCCTCGATTCTTTCAAAAAGATGATGGGCCAATGAACAGTTGCACAATTTATTTTTTAATTTGGGGAAATGCACTATTCTCATACAAAATCGCCGGCAGTGTAGCACGGCACCTTTTCACGACATCAAGTATATTGATTTTTATGGGTTTGTTTTGCAAGGATTTTGGGGTGGAAAAAGAGAACCTTATAAAAGACAATAAATTATGGATTTAAGGCAACTCTGATGAAGTCCGCGTTGACTTGGAAAGATTAAGGCGTTAGGATGATGAGAAAGTAACCGGAGGCAAAAATCATGAAACAGATCACGACAATCAAAACAGGCATTGTATTTTTGGCGGTATTTGTTTTGGGTTCGACATGGGCCTTGGCCTGCTCGAATCTGGGGCCGGGAAAACACATGGGGGTTGTTTTGCGGCTTGATCCCGCCAAGGGCACAATGGCCCTCATGGATGCTGAAACCCGAGAAACCCTTGATTTTGAGATCCCGGAATTGCTGCTTGAGAAAATTCATGTGGATGACCGGATTGTCATCACTTTTCAGAAGAAAAAAGATCACTTGCTTGCGAAGGATGTCGTTGTGCATACTTCAGAACGAGGCGTGACCCGCGGCAGTTAATTTTTTATTTTCTTCAAATACGGGGATCATCGTTTGCGATCAGCTTTCTGAAAGGCTGTCTTCCAAATTGATGATCCCCTCTTGCAGGCCTTTCATTGCGGCTTTTGTGCGGTCGTCCACCTTCATTTTTGCAAAGATGTTGTGAAGGTGGTTTTTGATCGTTTTTTCGCTCAGATGCAGTTCGTTCGCGATTTCCTTGTTTGATTTTCCCGCGGCCACTTTCCGTAAGACGCCGATTTCCCGTTCGCTTAAATGGTATTTATTTTGATGTGTTTTTTTCGCGCGTCTTAAGGGGCGTTTTTGTGTGAGTTCGCCCAAGATCTTTTTGGTAATCTGCGGATCGATAATCGATTCCCCGCGATGCACGGTCATAATGGCTTTGACGATTTCGTCCGAGTTTGCGTCTTTTAACAAATAGCCGTCCACTCCGGCCTGAACCAATTCAAAAATCGTTGCGTCATCGTCATGCATGGTGAGCGCGATGATGCCGATTTCAGGATGTAAGTCTTTGATGAGATGGGTGGCTCGAATGCCGTTCATTTTCGGCATCGAAATATCCATCAAGATGACATCCGGTTTTTCCGCTGCGGCCATCCGGGTGACTTCCAGTCCGTTTTTGGCCTCGCCGATGAGATCGATATCCGCTTTTGTTTTCAGAATCGCGCCCAGGCCTTCGCGAACAACACGATGGTCGTCGGCGATTAAAAGCCGGATTTTATTCACAGGGCCTCCTGATCCGGCAGCGGAATTTCAATGGAAACCACGGTGCCTTTTCCGGTTTGACTTGAGATCTTTGCTTCGCCGCCCAAAAGCCGTGCCCGTTCGGAAATGGCTTCCAGGCCGAAGGAGGTTTGATTTTCCTGCGGATTGTTTTTTTGCTTTTGTTTAAAGCCCGCGCCATTATCTACAATCGAGGCCTTGAGCATGCCTTTTTCAATCATTACCTGTACGGTCACTTCCGTTGCCGCGGCATGTTTTTGCACATTGGCCAAGGCCTCTAAAATAATCCGAAAAACAAAAATTTTGGCCTCCGGCTGAATAATCGATTCGCTGCCGCTTGTGTTCAGATGGGTTTTGATTTTGTATTGTTTTTCATAGGTTTTCATGTACTTGGTCAGGGCTGTATACAAGCCCGAACGGTCGAGGTAAATCGGACGCAGGTTGAAGACGACTTCTCTGGCCTCTGCAATGGCTTCTTTGAGTAGTTTTTGTGTTTTCTGAATGGCGGTTGCCGCGCGTTTGGGGTGTTTTTCGATTTGGTCGATGCAGTATTCGATATGATAGTTCAGGCCCGCAAGCGTTTGCACCAGACCGTCGTGAATGTCATAGGCGATACGGGTCCGCTCTTTTGCGATGGCCAGTTCCACCTCTTTTACGTACAGCCGGTAGAGGGATTGATATTCCAGCAGATGCTGTTCGATTTTTTCCTTGCTGCGGATGCGCTCCTCGATGAGTTGCCACATGAATTTTGCCGAATGTCCGCCGATGACGGACATACCGGGGCGGCGAGTGTTTTGAAGGGCTTCCTCAATGGCGGGATTTCCTGTGACATCAATGACCAAGTCCGCAGCTTTTGATTTTAGGAGCCGTTTATAGTCTTTGGTGGTCGGGATACGCAGCTTGCGGGCCAACTGCATGCCGGGGGCGTTTTTATCGATGTCGGCGATGCCCACAATTTGTACCAGCGGGTCTTTGTGAAAGATTTCAAGCAGAGAGGTGCCCCCGTGCCCGGCGCCGATGATGGCCACCTTGCTCATGGGGCCGACCCGTGTTTTAAAACGAGTACGGAGAGCGGCGGCAGCGTCAGCACGATTGAATAAGGTCTGCCGTGCGCCGGGACCGGATCGGCCTCAACACAGCCGAGGTTCCCTTGTCCGCCGCCGTGGTAGTGTAAGGCGTCGCTGTTGAGAATCTCCTTCCAGCTTCCGCCAAAAGGGACCCCGATGCGGTAATGGTGCCGGAGTGCGGGCGTAAAATGGCAGAGGAAAATTAAGCAATGCTCCGGCTTATGCAATTCGAGGGATTTACGCAAAAAGGCCAGCACACTTTGATTGTGATCGGTACAGTCGATCCATTCAAAACCGCGATGCGTGAAGTCTTGTTGATAAAGTGCTTTTTCTGAGCGGTAAAGGCGGTTTAAATCCTTCACCCAGTGTTGGAGGCCCTGATGTGCGCCATGCTGAAGCAGGTGCCAGTCGAGACTGCTTTCGTGATCCCACTCCCGCCGTTGCGCAAATTCATCGCCCATGAAGAGCAGTTTTTTCCCGGGGTGGCCATACATATAGCCGTAAAGCAGGCGTAAGTGCGCAAATTGCTCCCAGTCATTGCCCGGCATTCTGTCGATTAAAGACCCCTTGCCGTGCACGACTTCGTCATGTGAAAGCGGCAGCACAAAATTTTCAGAAAAGGCGTAGTCGATGCTGAAGGTCAGTTGATGATGTTCAAATTTTCGGTAAACGGGGTCCTTGCTCAGATAAAAAAGCGTGTCGTGCATCCAGCCCATCTTCCACTTCATGCCAAACCCCAAACCGCCCAAATACGTCGGCCGGGAAACCATGGGCCAAGCGGTGGATTCTTCCGCAATGGTTTGCACGTCCGGAAAGTTGAGATAGACGGTTTCGTTTAATTTTTTGATCAGGGACAAGGCTTCCAGGTTTTCCCGGCCCCCGTATTGGTTGGGCGTCCATTCCCCGGCTTCTCTGGAATAATCCAAGTAGAGCATCGACGCCACGGCGTCGATGCGCAGGGCGTCGATGTGGTATTTGTCGAGCCAGAAGCAGGCGTTGCTTATGAGGAAGGATTGGACTTCGTGGCGTCCGTAATCAAAGATGCAGCTTTTCCAATCCGGGTGAAAGCCTTTTTGCGGATCGGCGTATTCAAAGAGCGGCCCGCCGTCAAATTCCGACAGGCCGTGTTTGTCGTTCGGGAAATGTGCAGGCACCCAGTCCAAAATAACGCCGATATTGTGTTGGTGCAGGGTGTCGATGAGGTGCATGAAATCCTGCGGCGTGCCGAAACGCCGGGTCGGGGAAAAATAGCCGGTGATCTGATAACCCCAGGAGCCGTAAAAAGGGTGTTCCATCACGGGAAGAAATTCAACGTGTGTAAACCCCATTTCCAGCAAATAAGGCACCAATGATTCCGCCAGTTCCCGGTAGCTGAGAAAACGCATGCCTGCTTCGGGTTTGCGCCGCCAAGAACCCAAATGGACTTCGTAAATAGACAGGGGCGCGTCCAGGGCATTCCGTCCGCTGCGTTGCGCCATCCACGCGGCATCTTGCCACTCGTAGTTAAGGTGTGTGACGATGGAGGCGGTTTTCGGCGGCTCTTCCCAGGCAAAGGCGAAGGGGTCGCCTTTTTCAAGGGCTTCTTGTCGATATTTGGAGCGAATGTGGTATTTGTAAAGGGCCTGATCGGCAATCTCCGGGAAAAAACCTTCCCAAATGGCGGAATAATCTTGCCGGAGGCCAAGCGGGTGTGCGTCGGCGGTCCATCCGTTAAAATCACCGATGACGGAAACCGACTCGGCACCGGGCGCCCACACGCGGAACAGCGTGCCTGTTTTCCCTTTGCGGTGAATGCGGTGCGCCCCCATTTTTTCATAGAGCCGCGCATGGTTTCCCTGATGAAAGGATTGAATTTCGGCTTCGCTCAAAAGCGGATCCTCATCGAGGATCAAGGCCTTATCGGAAAAATTTTTCGGAAGATTAGTGCCCATTCGATAGCCTCCTGAGCGGTTTCAACTGAAAAACCACTAGGGAATGATCCATGAGTTGAAAACTCGTCCCCCCTTTTTCAATCGGCCCTCTGCGCTCCGGAACTTCATATGCCGTATTGAGTACCATTTGCCAGCGCACATTTTTGTGGTGGGCAGGTAACAGGAAGGGGATGCTTGCCGTACTTGCGTTCATGAGAATCAGAAGGGTTTTGCCCACGATGGGCTGTCCTTCGCGATCGACCTCTCCGATGGCGTCTCCGGCGAGCCGCATGCCCATGGCCTGCCAGCAGTCGTTGTGCCACTCTGCGTCGGTCATTTCATGTCCGCTGGGTGAAAACCAGGTGATGTCTTTGGTTTCGGAGCCCCGAATCTGACGGCCCTGAAAAAAACGGTGACGGCGCAGGACGGGATTTTTCCGGATTTCGACGAGTTGCCGGATAAAGGCGAGAAAGGCCTTTTGTTGCGGGTTCAATTGCCAGTGATACCAGGTGATGTCGTTGTCCTGGCAATAGGCGTTGTTATTGCCTCTCTGTGTCCGGCTCAGCTCATCTCCGCCGTAAATCATCGGCACGCCTTGCGACAAAAACAGTGTTGCCATGAAATTACGTTTTTGGCGTTCGCGCAAGCCTTGAATTCGCGGATTGTCTGTCGGCCCTTCCACACCGCAATTCCAACTGTCGTTATAGGATGAACCGTCCCGGTTGTCTTCGCCATTGGCTTCATTGTGTTTTTCGTTGTAACTGACGAGGTCTGCCAGCGGGAAGCCGTCGTGGCAGGTGATAAAGTTGATGCTGGCATATGGTCTGCGGCCACCGTGTTCATAAAGGTCGCTGCTGCCCGAAAGGCGTGTGGCAAGCTCCGCGACTTGACAGCCGTCGCCTTTCCAAAATCTCCGGATGGTGTCTCTGTATTTGCCGTTCCACTCCGTCCAGAGCACGGGGAAGTTGCCCACCTGATAACCGCCTTCCCCCAGATCCCAGGGTTCGGCAATGAGTTTGACTTGTGAAATAATCGGATCTTGGTGAACAATGTCAAAAAAAGAACCCAGACGGTCCACGTCGTGCAGTTCACGGGCAAGGGTGCTGGCGAGATCAAAACGGAAGCCGTCCACATGCATTTCCTGAATCCAGTAACGCAGGCTGTCCATGATAAGCTGCAAGACATGCGGCTGCGTCATATTGAGGGTGTTGCCGCAGCCCGTGTAGTCGATGTAGCGATCCTTGGCATTAGGATCAACGCGGTAATAGGAGAGGTTGTCAATGCCGCGCAGGGACAGTGTGGGGCCGAATTGATTGCCTTCCGCCGTATGGTTGTAAACAACATCGAGAATGACTTCGATCCCCTTGGCGTGCAGGGTGCGCACCATCAGTTTAAATTCATCGACCGGATTCATTGTGCCGGAGCTGTAACGCAAATCGGGCGCAAAATAGGAAAGCGTATTGTAGCCCCAGTAATTGGATAAGCCTTTTTTGACCAGAAAACGGTCGTCGATGTGATGATGCACGGGCATCAGTTCAACCGCCGTCACCCCGAGGGTTTGGAGGTGTTTGATCACGGGTTCGGCAATGAGCCCGGAATAAGTCCCTCGCAATGTTTCGGGAACTTCCGGGTGTCGCGCGGTCAAGCCTTTTACATGTGTTTCGTAAATAAGGGTTTCATGCCAGGGGTGTCGCGGCGGTTTATCATTGCCCCATGAATAGGCGGGATCGATGACTTTGCCCAGTGGGGCGAACGCGGCGTTATCGCGGGTATCCGCCCCCAAGCCTTCTCCGGCGGTATAAGCAAACATGGCGTCATGCCATTGAATTGTACGGGCGATTTCTTTTGCGTAAGGGTCGATCAGAAGCTTGTTCGGATTAAAACGATGTCCGGATAGAGGATCATAGGTCCCGTGAACACGGTAACCGTAAAGCCATCCGGGGCGGGCATCCGGCAGGTAAATGTGCCAGACCATGTCGGTCTGCTCGGTCATTGCAATGCGCCGGGTCTCTTTTTTGGCGTCAACTGTCTCAAAAAGACACAGTTCAACGCGGGTGGCGTACTGGGAAAAGATGGCAAAATTGACGCCTTTCCCGTCCCAGGTCGCACCGAGCGGGTAAGGGACGCCTGGTTTTGTTCTCAATTTCAAAAGACCTGTCTATGTAAGTAAAAGTACAAAGAAAAACACACGTCATCCAAAGGCGACCGAGTTTAACATTGTCCTCCGTTTCGATCAAGATAAGGGGTTTCTCAAAAATCAATCGCCGATCTTGGGGTCTTTAAGAGCCTGTCTTTACAAGTACGGTTGGATGGGCGTAAGATCTGCTTTATATTGTCGAGGTTAAAAAACGATGTTGTGCGCGGATTTGCTTCTCCCTTCCGGTTATATTCTTTGAAAAAATCATTTCGTATTGTCCTGATCAAACCGTCTCACTACGATGACGCAGGGTATGTTATCCGATGGCAGCTCTCCAGCATTCCCAGCAATAGCTTGGCCTGTTTATATGCTATTACGGAAAAAGTGCGTCTTTCGGGTCTTTTGGGTGACGAGATTGATCTGGTCATTGACGTGTACGATGAAACCAATCAAAAAATTCCCATTGAGAAAATCTTAAAACGATTCAAAACGCCTGAGGTGCGCGGCATGATTTGCATGGTCGGTGTGCAGAGCAATCAATTCCCGCGCGCGGTTGATCTTGCACAGCCCTTTTTAGACCGGAGCATTCCTGTGCTGATCGGCGGGTTTCATGTCAGCGGCTGCCTTGCCATGTTGGACAAATTGCCGGATGACCTTTCCGGCGCAATGCGGGACGGCATTACCTTGGTGGCGGGAGAAGTTGAAGCAACCTGGGGCAATATCCTGCAAGATGCGCTTCAGGGGGACTTAAAACCGCTCTACAATTTTTTGGATGATTTACCCGCCTTGCAGGAGCAGTCCGCGCCGATTTTGCCGGCAAAAGTGATTTCCCGTTATGTCGGCAGCCTTGCAACCTTTGATGCGGGGCGGGGCTGTCCCTTTACTTGCAGTTTCTGTACGATTATCAATGTGCAGGGTCGCAAGTCGCGGTTTCGCACGGCGGACGATGTGGAAGCCATTGTGCGCGAAAACTGGAAGAACGGCATCCGGCGTTATTTTGTGACCGATGACGACTTTGCCCGAAATCGAAATTGGGAATCCATTTTTGATCGACTGATTCATCTGCGGGAAAATGAAGGCATGAACATCAATATGATCCTTCAAGTGGATACCGCCTGCCATCGCATTCCGCGTTTTATTCAAAAAGCGGGCAAGGCCGGTTGCCACAAGGTGTTTATCGGATTGGAAAATATTAATGCGGCGGCATTAAAAAGCACGGGAAAAAAACAAAACCATGTGGCGCAGTATCGAAAGATGCTTCAGGATTGGCGTCAGGCGGGCGTTTTGATTACGGCGGGCTATATTATCGGCTTCCCGGATGATACGCACGACTCGGTGATGCGGGATATCGAAACGATTAAAAGAGAGCTGCCCATCGACTTGTTGGAGTTTTTTATGCTCACGCCGCTTCCGGGTTCGGAGGATCACCGGGCCTTGGTAAAAGCGGGAGTTTGGTTGGAACCCGATATGAATAAGTATGATTTGGAGTATCCCTGTACGGAACATCCCCTCATGTCATCCGAAGAATGGCGTCAAACCTATATGGACGCCTGGCATTCTTATTATGGCGATGAAAATGTGGAGCGGCTTTTCCGGCGGCGCCTTGCCGACGGCAATAGCCTGCGGCGTTTGCAGGAACAGGTGATGTGGTTTTACGGTTCGATTCTTTTTGAAAAGCTGCATCCGCTGCAATCGGGGATATTAAGGCGGAAATCCCGCTCTGAGCGGCGTCCGGGTTTTCCGGTCGAAAACGTTGTGCGTTTTTATACGCGGCGTTTTTTCGATATCACATCAACCGCGATCGGGCTTTTGAGGCTGCATTTAAAGCTGAATAAGATGAGAAAACGGATTCAGAATGATCCCGAAGGCAAAGCCTATTGCGATATTGCGACAACGCCCGTTTCCGAAACACTCCCTGTTTCCGATGAAAAATTTGTTACCATTTCAGGGACTTAGGGCGTGTCGACATTCAACATGCAAGGCGTCTTTTCGGCTCTTTTTCGCCCTGACTGCGTGGGTTTTTCATTTCAATGTCTTGCATTGCGCAGAAAAACCGCCTTGTCAGAACTAAAAATTTCTCAAAAAACGGCCTCCCAGTTGAATGTCGATACGCCCTAGAAAATTCTTCTTTTCGATCTCCCCTTGATGTTCATTGTGAGCATCGTAAATTTTTACAAAACCATCAAGATGCTTTAAAAAGATATCCGCGAGCTTGGGTTCGAACATTGTGGCATGATGTCCGCCTTCATATGCGAGGTGAGCCCGGCCATAATTACTTCGGAAAGCGTCGCCGGCGCCTTTTTTCAATAAGGGTTTGAGAAAGAGAGCTGAAACGAAAGCCGGTGATGCCAAGCATGATGAAGGAGGCCATGAGCCAAAATAAGGACACGTTTTTTAACTGTAAGGGCCTTGATGCCGGGTTTTGACATTGTTTTCCCACCGTGCCTGAAAAGTTTCATTTCTTGAAAAATTCAACCCGGACCGAATCAGTGCTTCCTTCAAAATCACTTTTATCCGTTGTTTCAAAAAGAAGGCTGTTGTCAAGGAAGGGTTGGGGCGTGCCGCGCCGGATGGAGAAAAAAAGGAATCGGGCCGAAATAGCTGAAAATCGCTCTGAATCAATATTTTTAAATCAATCGGTTAGAAAGATCTTTCTTGAGCGGGCGCGTATTTGTGTGAGGCGTAATCAAACAATCTTGTAATAATCCCGGTACCAGGCGACAAATTTTTCAATGCCGACTTGAATGGGGGTCGCAGGTTTAAAGCCGACATCGTGGATTAAATCATCAACGTCCGCATAGGTGGCGGGCACATCTCCCGGCTGGATGGGTTTAAGCCGTTTTTCGGCTTTTTGACCCAGCGTGTTTTCAAGGGCTTCGATCATGTCGAGCAGTTCAACGGGGTTGTTATTGCCGATATTGTAAATTTTATAAGGGGCCGCACTCGTGGCGGGATCGGGCGCATCGCCTGTCCAATCGGCGTTGGGCCGGGGAATCTTTTCCGTTACACGGAGGATGCCTTCGACGATGTCGTCGATGTAGGTAAAATCCCGCCGCATTTTCCCAAAATTAAAAACATCGATCGGCTCGCCCGCAAGAATTGCCTTCGTAAAAAGAAACAGGGCCATGTCCGGTCGGCCCCAAGGGCCGTAAACGGTAAAAAAGCGCAGGCCGGTGGTGGGAATTCGGTAGAGATGGGAATAGGTGTGGGCCATTAATTCATTGGCTTTCTTGGTTGCGGCATAGAGCGAAACGGGATGATCGACATTGTGATGCACGGAAAACGGCATGCGCGTATTGGAGCCGTAAACGGAACTGGATGAAGCATAAACGAGATGAGGTACTTTGGCATGACGGCAGCCTTCCAAAATATGACAGGTCCCCACGAGGTTGCTGTCGATGTACACATGCGGGTTTTCAAGGCTGTAGCGCACGCCGGCCTGGGCGGCCAGATGAATGACACGGTCAAAGGCGTTTTCTTGAAAAAGTTGTTCCATGCGCTTCCGGTCGGCCAAATCGCATTTTACAAATTCAAAACCCGCTGCCGCTTCCAGTTGTTTCAGACGGTTTATCTTCAGTTGCACATCGTAATAGTTGCTGAGGCTGTCCAAGCCGATAACATTTTGTCCTTCTGACAATAAACGCTTCGATACGTGAAAGCCGATAAAACCTGCCGCGCCTGTGACCAAGATTTTCATTTGTTGACTCCTTCGGAACACATGTGATTTTTCTTAATAATTTTCAGCCAAGGGCATTGCAAAAAATTCCCTTTTCACGGGAACGTAGGGGAACGCAATTTTGAACTGAAAATTGTTATGAGGCCGTTTTATTTATAACCTGCCATCCACCCAGCTGTAATCAAGCAGGTGTTTGATGTCATATACCACGTGTGCGGGTTTTGTATATTGTATTAAATCGGCCTGAGACCAGTCCTTGAACTGACGGTGAGCCACGGCAAGGATTATGGCATCATAAAATGCCGTGTGCGGAGGATCGACGAGCGTGATGCCGTATTCCTCCGTCACTTCGGCGGTATCGGCCCAGGGATCATATACATCCACATCCACGCCATAATTGTTCAATTCCTCAACGATGTCGATGACACGGGTATTTCGAATGTCGGGGCAGTTTTCTTTAAATGTGATGCCTAAAACCAAGATATGGCTGCCGCCGACCCGCACCTTCTTTTTGGTCATGAGTTTAATGACTTCTCCGGCGACGTATCCGCCCATGTTGTCGTTAATGCGCCGCCCGGCCAGGATGACTTCCGGGTGATAGCCGACTTCCTGGGCTTTGTGACACAGGTAATAAGGATCGACCCCGATGCAATGTCCCCCCACGAGGCCGGGTGTAAAGGGCAGGAAATTCCACTTTGTGCCCGCGGCTTTTAAAACGGCTTCGGTATCAATATTGAGGCGGTTGAAAATGAGGGCCAGTTCATTGATGAGGGCGATGTTGACATCGCGCTGCGTATTTTCAATGACCTTTGCGGCTTCGGCCACACGGATCGACTCGGCACGATGGGTGCCTGCCGTAATGACCGTGCTGTATAAGGCATCGACCGCCTCCAAGGTTTCGGCGTTTGAG
>JALUVJ010000034.1 GCA_027020665.1 Nitrospira sp. | reverse complement strand
AAATGTCGGCAACGGTATGTTTTTTGTCGCCGGGATTGATACGCTCCGGAGAATAGCCGACAAAAAAATCCTTATTCAATTCCAGCCCAGACTGCTGCTCCAAAATCGGAACACAAACCTCTTCCGTTACACCGGGATAAACAGTGGACTCATAAACAATGATGTCTCCCTTTTTGATGACCCCGCCGATGGCCTCGGAGGATTTTTCAAGCGCACTCAGATCGGGACGTTTATAGGCATCAATCGGTGTTGGTACGGTCACGACAAAAAAATTGCAGTCTTTGACATCATAAAGATCTGTTGTGTATGAGAGTTGGGGGACCGCTTGAAGCGCCGCTTCGGAGACTTCCAAAGTGACGTCGATGCCTTTTTTCAGTGTTTCAACGCGCTCTTTGTCAATATCAAAGCCGACTGTTTCGAAATGTTTGCCAAAGGCGACTGCCAAAGGCAAACCAACATAACCCAAGCCAATGATTCCGATTTTGTAAGCGCTTTTTTCCAGCGTCATCCTCTTGTCCTTTCCACAATATCCTGTCTGCGGGTTTTTTTGATGCGTTATTGCCTTGCTTCGTCTTTATCGTTTTTTAGAAAGCTCTGATTAAGTCTGTGTTGAATAGGAGAACCGGGAATTATCAACTCTTCAAGAGAAATCTGATTGAATCTTGTAAAAAGAATGATACCAGGGAGATGGGTCTTCATCAAGTAAAAGGAGACTTCTTTCCTATCGGCATCCCTATTCGGGAACAGTGAGAGTACTTTTTTCTAAACTTGACCCCTTGCGTCAGGATCATTTACCCTCAAATATTAAAGACTTTTCGGGGAAGAGTCGGGGGCAGTTTGATGAAGTGTTTTCATTTGTGGAAACAAGGGGGCTAGGCAGGTGACGGGTTTTTCAGGCGGAAAATTTTTTACGCTGGTCTTGCTGCTTTCCGCCATCGGGGGCGGTGTTTTCTGGCAATTTTCCAGTGAAGCGCCGAATGGGAGGGAAGCCGAAGTCCGATACAAGACTTACCGGGTGACCCGGGGCGATTTTCGTATTGAGGTCAAGGCCAACGGCCTCGTTAAACCCATTCACCGCATCGAAATCAAATCAAAGGCGTCCGGGGAAATTGTCAGGTTGCCGGTGGAGGAAGGGCGTTTTGTTAAGCAGGGAGACTTGATCGCAAGGCTTGATCAAAAAGACGAGCAGTCCGCCGTGGCGCTTGCGGAAGCGGATCTTGTGATTGCGAAGGCGGAGCAACAACAAGCCGAACTCATGTTTAATCGCAGAAACGTGCTCTTTGAAAAAAACATCATTTCCGAAGAAGAACGGGAGCAAACCTCCCTGCAATTGGCCGTGGCAAAAGGTAAGGTTATTCGGGCCAGGACGGCTTTGGATCGGGCAAAAGATCGTCTGAGTGATTCGGTGGTGCGCGCGCCGATTGACGGCGTTATTTTGCAGAAGTATGTTGAAAAGGGCCAGATTATTTCGTCCGGAGTCAGCAATGTGAGCGGGGGCACGCCCATCGTGGACCTTGCGGCAATGCGGACGGTTTATATTGAGGCGGGCATTGATGAAATCGACATCGGCAAAGTCGCCGTCGGGCAATCGGCGATTGTGGTGGCGGAGGCATATCCCGAACTGCGGTTTTCAGGCAAGGTGATCCGAATTGCTCCCGAAGCGAAGGTCGAGCAAAATGTGACGCTGTTTGACGTGATTATCGAAGTGGCCAATACGGACCATAAATTAAAATCCGGCATGAATACGCATATTCAAATCACAACGCTCGAAAAAAAGAATGTCCTGCTTGCGCCCGTAATTGCCCTGCAAGCTCTAGAAACAGATGCCTCGGATCGAAATACCCGCACCGTACTGTTTAAAGAAGGAGAGCAATTTATTCCGCGGACGGTTACCGTGGGTTTGTCTGATTTTAAGCAGGCGGAAGTGCTGTCCGGATTGAAGGAAGCGGATACCTTGGGTGTCGTGATGACCTCCCGTCTCAAAAAAGACAATGAACGCCTTGAAAAAAGAATCAAACGCAGCCGAAGTTTTGGCGGCGCGAAGAAAAAATAGCATGACGGCCCACACTCCGCTACCCTCAAAACCATGAGCTTCAGTGAAAATATCCGTCTGGCCCTTCAAAGCCTGAAAGCGAATCCGCTGCGATCCGTTCTCATCCTCATTGGCATGGCAGTGGGCATCGCCGCCGTATTGCATGTGGTGGTGCTGGGGGAGTTGACACAAAAGCGAATCAATGAACGTTTGCAGAAAATGGGTTCGGACGTGCTGCGGATTCGACCGGGATTTTCCCGCATGCACGGGGTGCGGACGGGAGAAAAAAAGGTCAATCTCAAATGGGACGAAGCAAATGAACTTGTTGCGCAATCTCAGGTGATTACAGAAGCCGTTCCGGTTTATTCCGGCGGCGGTGATGTTGCTTTTCGGGACAAGAACTGGTCCACGCAAATTACGGGCACTACCCCGGCGTATCAGCACGTGAATAACGACCATCCGGCCGAAGGCCGTTTTTTCAGTGCGCAGGAGTTGACGGAGCGCGCGCGCGTGGCGATTTTAGGCACGACGGTCTATGAAAAACTTTTTGACAATGTCTCTCCTTTGGGCAAAACGATTTTTATTAAATCCCAACCCTTCCTCGTGATCGGCTTGCTTGAGGCCAAAGGGGAAAGCTGGTCGAACCCGGATGATCAGGTCTTTGTGCCCATCACCACGGCACAGGAACGCCTCTTCGGCGTGGATCATCTCTCGACGATTTTGGCGCAAATGCGCTCTGCGGCGGATTATGACGAAGCCCTCTTTGATATCGAAAGCATCCTGCGGCGCAGCCATCGTTTAAGCCGGGACGCTGAAAACGATTTTCAGGTGCGGCGGCAGGATTTTTTCCTGGCCACAATACAAGAAACCAATGAGGAACTCGCACGCTTTATTATCGTCATTGCACTGGTTTCACTGGTGGTGGGCGGCATCGGCATTGCGAATGTCATGTTGATCTCAGTGGCGGAACGCATCCGGGAAATCGGGATTCGGCGCGCCATCGGCGCAAGAAAATTTCACATCCTGTTCCAGTTTTTGACCGAATCGATGATGCTGGGTTTTTTCGGGGGGATTTTGGGGGTGGGCGGCGGCATGCTCTTCAATCATTTCTACATTGATGCAGGATTGCTCCTGCCCTGGCCCTGGATTGCCTATAGCTTCGGCATTTGTGCGGGCATCGGTATTTTAGCCGGGATTTACCCGGCTTTTCGTGCGGCGAACATGAATGTGATCGATGCCCTCCGGCACGAATAGGACAGAGCAGAGATGGACGCCCTGATTCAAATGCAAGCCCTCACAAAGATTTATCAAACAGGGACGGTTTCGGTGCGGGCCCTGGCCGGAATTGATTTGGAAATTCAAAAAAATGAATATGTTGCGATCATGGGCCCCTCCGGCTCCGGCAAATCGACCTTGATGAATATCATCGGTTGTCTGGATATGCCGAGTGCGGGACGCTATTTTTTGGGGCAGGATGATATCCGTGATTTAAGCGACAACCGGCTTTCGGAAATACGAAGCCGGAAGATCGGGTTTGTTTTTCAGTCTTTTAATTTGCTGCCCCGTGTTTCCGCGCTTCAAAACATTGCACTGCCCTTGATTTATCTGGGCTTCCCTCCCAAAACACGTGAACGTTTGGCGGCAGAGGCCCTGGACCGTGTGGGCTTGGGGGATCGTAAGCAACACAAACCGAACGAGTTATCGGGCGGACAAAGACAGCGCATTGCCATCGCCCGGGCACTCGTCACGCAGCCCGACCTCATTCTCGCCGACGAACCGACCGGAAACCTTGATAGTAAAACGGGTGAAGAAATCATGGCCCTGATTCAAGTCCTTCATGACCAGGGCCATACGGTTATCATCGTGACGCATGAGCCCTATATCGCAGCGCATGCTGCCCGGATCATCCGGCTCCGGGACGGTCTGATCGAAAGTGACCTGCCGGCGAAGCCCCAAAACCTTCCGCGCGCTCGCTGATGCAATGCTGTAAGTGTCTGGAGTTACTGATCGCCGGGAGAAGGGGCTTGACCCTTTGGAAGGCTTTGTTTACACTCTCCCGATCTTGATTAATTACTGAAAACACCTGTTTCAACCCCTCAACGGAGGATGCTGCTTATGCGCCGATTGTTTGTCTTCGCATTTCTCTTCTTTACCCTTAACATGCCCCGGATGGCAACGGCGTCTGAGATGACTCAGTTTATCCATATGCCCTCAACGCTCAACGGCCCCAGCGGTTTGCTTCTGACTCAGTCTATCGATACCTTGCCGTCCCAAAAATGGGGAGTCGGACTTGGTTTTTCAAGGGAAAAAAGCGATCAACCCCGGTTTACCGAAACGCAGGCCATCTTCACAGGGATTATGGGCCTGCGCGAAAACCTGGAGGCTTCGATGCAAATTCCCTATTTTACCGACGTGGAATTAGGCGATAAAAGTGAAAGTGGTATGGGTGATGTAAACCTTTCTTTAAAGTGGCGATTTATGGATGCCAGCCCTGACCTGAACTTTCCAGGTTTTGCGCTTTCTTTCTCTGTATTTTTACCCACAGGGGATCAGGAAAACCGCGTGGGCACCGTCGACGCCTGGGGGATCAAGGCCTTGCTCGTCTCTTCTGCGGAAGCTGAAATTGCGCTGCCCCGCCGTACGGTGTTGATGGGGTTTTACGCCAATGGCGGCATTTATATTCAGGATAACGGCGACCCCACTCAGGAAAAGCACGGCATTATCGATCTCGGTATTTTGGTGCCTTTAAACGAAACAAGACAAGTCCAACTGCTTTTGGAAGGCAACGGCCGTTTGCGGCGGGAAAAACCGGGCATTGGCGAATCCGAATACAGGGCCGGCACCTTGGGGCTGCGTTATGTTCGTCAGAATATGACGCTGACTGGCGCATGGCAGCGTCGTTTCAATGACCTTGATCAGGACGACACCAACCTGCTTCTCTTTCACGGGACCTACGGTTTTTAGACCGGCTTATCCGTTTTCCGCTCAAGGGAGGCCTGTTCCGCACAGGACAGGCACGGCGGCCTGTCCTTACGACATTAATATTTCATTTTTGTGAGAAAGTGCTCGTCGGTTCGCCAGTTTTTTTTCACCTTGACCCACAAGGTTAAAAATATTTTTGTTGCGAGCAGTTTTTCCAGTTCCAGGCGGGCCTTCCGGCCGATTTCTTTTAACACGCCGCCTTTTTTTCCGATGAGAATGCCTTTTTGCGAGTCTCGCTCTACATAAATCGTGGCCTGTATCTTTGCCAGATTTTTTTTTGCATCCTCCTTAAAATCTTCAATTTCCACCGCAATGGCATAGGGTACTTCGTCGCGTGTTTTTAGAATCACTTTTTCCCGGATGATTTCAGCGGCCAGAAAACGCATGGGTTGATCGGTTGCAATGTCGTCGGGGAAAAAGGGGGTGCCTTCGGGAGCGAATTTTTTTGCGACGGCTAAAAGTCGATCAAGGTTTTCGCCTGTCAGGGCGGAGACGGGAATCACATCCGTAAAGATTCCTGTCTTGTGATAGGCCTGAAGAACGGGAATAATCAGGTCTTGAGAAACGGTGTCGATTTTATTGACGACTAGAATGACGGGGGTTTTGATTTGTTTTAAATGATCGGTGATTAAGGCGTCTTCCACACCAAAACTAAGATCGGGCGGAACCAGAAAAAGCACCAGGTCGATCTCTTCAAGCGTGGCCAAGGCGGTTTGCACCATGCGTTTGTTGAGCCCGCGACGTCCCTGATGGATGCCGGGTGTATCTAGAAAAACAATCTGCATATCCAGATTGTTGTAGATCCCCAGGATCCGATTCCGTGTTGTTTGCGGTTTGTCCGTCACAATCGAGATTTTTTCACCCAAAATCCGGTTCATTAGGGTGGATTTTCCGACATTTGGACGGCCGATGATGGTAATAAAACCCGTGCGAAAGCCGGTGTTTTCAGTTGAAATGGATCACTCTCCTCTTTAACTATTTGAGAAAGCCCTGATTTAAGTCTGTGTTGAATGTTTCGAGGGATAAAATTTTCAGATTCAAGACCCATGAATCCAAACAGGCTGTTTCAGGGACCTTCCATTTCAAAAAATTCGTAGACCAGTTCCCCTGATTTTACAAGGCCCAGGCGTTCGCGTGCGAGTCGTTCAATGGCCGCTTCGTCATGACGAAGCGCCTCGACACGGTGTGCCAATTGTCGATTTTCGGCTTGCAGGGAGGCCACTTCTGTTTGTATCTTTTGATGCATCGCACGGATTTTTGTGGCATTGAAGTGCCCCATCTCTCCAAAGAAAAAAGACAGGAGCAGGTAGACATTGATGCAGATCCCAATCAAAACCAGGATATTCCAGCCATTGGGTCGGTTCTCATTCTTGTGATGAAATCGGCGATTTTTCATTTAAAACAATACGCTAAAAACGAGGGAACGGTTTTTCGTTCATTTCTTAAACAACTATACCATGCCGCATAAGGGATTTCGGCCGCATAAGGGATTTCGGATCCGGTCCGGGCATACCGGAGGCCTGCAATAAAGACAGGATGCGATGGGCGATTGTTTCGTGCGCGTGACCATGACTCAGCTCTTCGTCTGTGGTCTCGGACGGACTCTATGGAGACATTGAAATTCAGGGTTTTCCCTGCCATGGGATGGTTTCCGTCGATGAGTAGATCCTGGGCTTTGACAGCTTGCACTGTGATTAACTGAGTTTCTCCATCTTCTCCCTTGGCTTGAAATCGCATGCCGGGTTGCACGTCTTCTCCTGTTAAGGTGTAATGTGGATGGATACAAGGTGTTGGTCCTGAATCAGCATATTGTCCTCCTGGAATAGATTTAAAAAAAGGCGATCAATACCTTTTGTGTGATTTGCGGGATGAAGGCGGATTGTAATTGAATCGGTTCCGGGTTTGATCTGAGCGGGAAAAATGGCTGGGGCGCCAGGGTTCGAACCTGGGAATGCGAGATCCAAAATCTCGTGACTTGCCACTTGTCGACGCCCCAGTCAAATTCCGGGAAGCCTTGATTCGGCTTCTTTATTAATCAAAAGACTGTGAAAACGGTGATGTCTGCAAGAGCGGCACAACCCATATTTTCAATGAAACAGACGGATGCGTTTTCCTGATCCGGCCGGCCGCAGCTTCCGCCTTTTCCCGATTTTTAAAAAATCCGAAGAGGCTCGGGCCACTGCCCGACATCAGCACCGGTTTTCCACCTGCAGCGCGCAAACCGTCTTTGAGGGTTTTTAGTTGTACGAAGCGTTTCAGGGTAACGGCCTCAAGGTCGTTGCAGGGTTGCCCCAGGATCTTAGTGATCGGGGGCCGCGGTTGCTCTGTGCTGATATTAATCGCCGCCCTTCTTTTTGTCAACCCGGTTTGAGCCGAAAAGGCTTCAAAAACAGCGGCGGTGGATACGGAAATTCCGGGGTTGAGCAGGACAATCCACTCTTTGAAAGGGGGGGAGATCGCTTCAACCCGTTCTCCCCGGCCGGAGATCCAGGCTGTGGGGCCGTAAAAAAAGAACGGCACGTCACTGCCGAGTTTTTCGCTGAGTCCTGCGAGTTTTTCTTTGCGCCAACGCAGGCCCCAGAGACGATTGAGTCCGATGAGGGTTGCGGCCGCGTCGCTGCTGCCGCCGGCCAATCCCGCAGCGACGGGAATTTCTTTTTTCAGGGCGATGGCCGCGCCCTTGTGCGCACGGCCTTCGGAAATCATGGTCGCGCGCAACAAATGTGCGGCGCGCAAAACAAGATTGGAATCATCCGCGCTTAGGGGGCTGTTTAGAATCTGAAGGCTGAGATCCTTTTCTGTTTCCTCAAAACGGAGCGTGTCGTATAAGCCGATCATTTGCATGAGGGAGCACAGGTTGTGATAGCCGTCTTTGCGTCGATTCAGAATCTTAAGATAGAGATTTATTTTTGCGGGGGCCTGGAGCCGGAGTCGCGTTTTCATCGTGCCGAATAGGGTAGCAATGGCACGCGTAAAAATCCAGAGGACCTCTATTCAAATGCCTCAGGTTCTTCTTTGTCCGGGGGAATGAAGGGCATTTTGTTGTTTTTAATGCCGTATTTTGCGACACGGTAACGAAAGGAGCGGAAGTTGAGGTGAAGGCGTTTTGCCGCCTCTTTTTTGACCCAGCGGGTGTCATCCAAGGCTTTAATCAGCAACTCTTTTTCTATCTTTCCAATCAGGGCTTCCAGATCGAGGCCTTCCCGGGGAATGCGTGCCGGAACCGGAATGCCTTGCGTCGTTTTCATGAGGCTGCCGCCAAAATCCTCCGGTGAGAGCATGGGGTTTGCCGTGAGGGCCACGGCACGTTCAAGCACGTTTTCCAATTCACGCACATTGCCTTTCCATTCATGCTGGCTGAGCAAACGAATGGCTTCCGGAGAAAAGCCTTCAACGGATTTTCCGAGGGATTCATTGTATTTATGCAGAAAATAATCGGCCAAAAGCGGCACGTCTTCCGGACGTTCTCTTAAGGGAGGTAAGTGAATGGGAATGACATCCAGCCGGTAATAGAGGTCTTCCCGAAACTTGCCTTCGGCGATAAGTTCTTCCAAATTTCTATTTGTGGCTGCAATGATGCGGATATCGACCTTGATTTCTTTTGTGCCGCCGACGCGTCTTAATTCACGCTCCTGAAGCACGCGCAGGAGCTTGACTTGAATGGCCAGGGAGGTTTCCCCGATTTCATCCAGAAGGATGCTGCCTTTGTCCGCGGTTTCAAAAAGCCCGGGTTTGTTTCCGATGGCACCGGTGAAAGCACCTTTCATGTGGCCGAAGAGTTCGCTTTCGAGCAGGGTTTCAGGCAGGGCGCTACAGTTCACGGTGACAAAAGAGTGGTCTTTTCGACTGCTGTTGTAATGGATGGCGCGTGCGATGAGTTCCTTGCCGGTGCCGGATTCCCCGGTGATGAGAATATTGCTTTTATTGTCGGCCACCTTTTCGACCAGCTCAAGCACTTTTCGCATGGCGGCGCTTTTCCCGATGATTTGCGTGAAATCGGCTTGAGATTTGAGTTCGCGGCGCAGTTGCCGGTTTTCCTGTCGGAGGGTTTTTCGCTCCAGGACGTTTTTGACAACGAGTTTCACTTCGTCGATTTGAAAGGGTTTGGTCAGATAATCGTATGCCCCTTCCTTCATAGCTTCAATGGCGGTTTCCGTGGAGGCAAAGGCCGTCATCATGACGGTTGCCGTTTCGGGAGATGCGACCTTGAGCGTTTTGAGCAGGGTCAGGCCATCCATTCCGGGCATTTTAATGTCGGTGATGACCAGATCCGCGCCCTCCTGTTCAATTACTTTCATCGCCTGTTCGCCGTCTTCGGCCGTAAGGCAGTCATAGCCCGCTTTTTTAAGTACGATGGAGAGAAAGTCGCGCATGCTTTTTTCGTTATCGACGATGAGGATTTGGCTCATTGTGCATTCATCCTATGATTTGTCTGCGGCGGTAAAATGAGGGGCGGCGCTGTCATCAAAAGCCTCATCGGGCTGCGCATCGGTTTTTGTATTTTCGGACAGGGAAGCCGCATTGTAAGACATTGTCGGGGTGGAAGAAAAAGGCAGCCGAATACTGAAGATCGTTTCCCCGGGCCGGCTCCGGACCGAAATTTTACCGGCATGTTCTTCAATGACACGCTGAACGATGGCAAGTCCAAGCCCGGAGCCTGCGCTTTTGGTTGTGAAAAAGGGTTCAAAGATATTCGAAAGCTCTTTTTTTTCAATGCCTTTTCCCGTGTCTTTGAAGCGGATTTCCAGAAAATCGCCCCCTGCGGTTTCCTCTTGTTGCACGCGTTCAAGCGAAAGGGTTAAGGTGCCGCCCGCTTGCATGGCTTGATGGGCGTTATTGCCCAGATTCCAAAAAACCTGTTTCATTTGATCCGGGTCGATAAAGGCCGGCAGGGGTTCAGGACTTGTTTCAAGTACAATGTTGATTTGGTGACTGTAGGCCGGGTGATTTTGAAGCAGTTGCACGGTTTCCGATAAGAGTGTTTGCAGATTGACCCATTCGCGTTGCGGCGGAAGCGGCTTCGCATAACGCAGAAATTGTGTGACAAAGGTATTCAGGCGTTCGGATTCTTTGATGGCGATTTCCATGAGTCTGATATTTTCCCCGCTCAGTTCCAATTCATTTTGCAGGACTTGAATCGAGCCGCTCAGTGAGGCCAAAGGATTACGGATTTCATGTGCCATGCCCGCGGCCATTTCGCCGATGGTCGCAAGCCGTTCTTTTCGATGGATGGCTTCTTCCAAATTACGGATTTCGGTGAGGTCCTGAAAAGTGCCGATGATCCCTGTTTGCATGCCTTGCTCATTTCGGAGTGCGGAAATCGTGACCCCTAAAAGACAGGGGTTCCCGGAGCGGTTGCTGATTTGTCCTTCAAAACGCTGGGGGGTCCCGGTAGCCGCGAGATCATGAAAACGGTTTTGGATGTCTTGCCAGGAAAAACGTTCCCACCAGGTTTTTCCGATGACGTCTTCCGCACGAAAACCCGTGATTTCGGTCGCAGAGCGGTTGAAGGAGGTGATTTGGCCCTCCAGGTTGGTGGTAATCAGGCCGCTGGGCATGCTGTGTACAATGTCTTCATGAAAGACCCGGAGGTCCAAAAACCCGATTTCTTTTTCGCGAAGCCGGGTGGCCAGACGCCCGCTCAAGGTGCCGACGGTGAAAAAGGCAATCGTATAAAGAAAAACGCCGTAAAAAATTTCTCCGTCGCTCAAATAAAGGACATTTTCAAAGGGAAAGATCTGTGCGCGCTGAAAGAGCGCCATGATGCCAAAGAGAATGGTCGAAATCCCGGCCGTGAAAAACCCGCCCCGATGATGAAAAAAGGTGGATGTTGAAACGATGGTGATGATAAACAAAAAGGGAAAGGGGCTTCCGAGGCCCCCTGTCACGGAAATAAGGACGATCTCCAAAAGGATATCCACCGCCAGTTGAAAAAAAACAAAGGGGGCTGAAGGGGGTTTCATTTTCAAATAAAGGGCGTAACAGAGACTTAAGCCGTAGGTTACCCCGATGAGAATATAAAAGGTGCGAATGGTCAGCGGCTTGCTGAGCGTTTCGAGTTGAAATAAAAGCGGCAGTCCTAAAAAAAGCGTGACCATGATGAGGCGGATTCCCATCATGGTGTGTATGCGTTTGAGCAGGAGGGCTTCTGTTGTATGGGGGTAAGGTTTCATCCTTAAGAAGCCTTTCCTCAGGATTGTTTTTTGGCCTGTTGCTTGCGACTGAAAACCGAGGGCGGCCCGTTCTCCTCCTTATTTTCTGAGAAGTTATCCCACAATAGAAGCCATTTCAAAGACCGGAAGATACATTGCGATGACGATGGTGCCGATGGTAATGCCCAAAAAAACCATCATCAGGGGTTCGAGCATGGAGGTCAGTGTGGCCACGGCGGAATCGACTTCGTCGTCGTAAAAGTCTGCGATTTTGCTCAGCATGTTGTCGATGGCTCCCGTTGTTTCCCCGACGGCGATCATCTGCACGACCATCGGCGGGAAGACGGGTTCTTTTGAAAGCGGGTCTGCGATGGTTTTCCCCTCGCTGATGCTTTGGCGTGCACTCAGGATGGCCTTTTCCACGACTTTATTGCCCGAGGTTTTTGCAACGATGTCCAAACCTTCCAGGATGGGTACACCGCTGGAGATCAAGGTTCCCAAGGTGCGCGTAAATTTTGCGATGCTGGCTTTTTGAATCAGATCACCGACCACGGGTGTTTTTAAGGCCAGTTTGTCGATGTTGAAGTGTCCTTTGGGTGTTTTGTAATATTTTTTAAAGGCAAAGGCGAAGATCCATGTCCCGATCACCATGTAAAGAATATTGCGTTGCATAAAATGACTTGCATTGATTACCATTTGTGTCAGACCCGGCAAGGTGCCGCCGAAGTCGGTAAACATTTTTGCAAAAATGGGGATGACCCAAACCATGAGAATGACAATAACCGCAACCGCAACGGTTAAAATCGTGAACGGGTACACCATGGCGGATTTAATTTGTTTTTTAAGTTTCATTGCTTTTTCGATGTGTGCGGACAAACGGTTTAAGATCGTATCCAAAATACCGCCCGTTTCTCCGGCGGCAACCATGTTGACATAGAGTTCGTCAAAAACTTTCGGGTGTTTGCGCAGGGAATCCGCATAGGTTGATCCGCCTTCGACATCCGCACGGACCTCCTTGATGGCTTTGCCAAGTGTGGGGTTATCGGCCTGACTGCCCAAAATTTCCAGACATTGCACCAGCGGCAGTCCCGCGTCGATCATCGTTGCGAATTGCCGCGTAAAAATGACGATGTCTTTGTCGGTGACCTTTTTTTCGCCGAAAGAGATGTTAAATTCTTTTGCTTTCTTTTTAACCGAAGTGACCAGGATCTGCTCTTTTTGCAGCATGCCCATCACTTCATCACGGGTTTCGGCGACGAGTTCTCCTTTTCGGATTGTCCCCTGCCGTGTTTTTCCCGTCCATGCAAATGTGGCCATGAGTGAAACCTCCTATCTTATTGATATCGGATGTTGCTATGTCGTTTTCCGGGCGTCGGGCGCGGTGTCGCCGGCCTCATGCCCCCCGGCATGCTGCCTCTGCCGCGCTGCATGAGGGAGGTGAGTTCCTCCGTATTATCGGACCGCCCTGCGGCTTCTTCCAGCGAGATTTTTCCCTCCAGGACCAAGGTGCTCAGCGATTGATTCATGGTCTGCATGCCGTTTTGCCCCTGTCCGGTTTGCATCGAGGAATAGATTTGATGAACCTTATCTTCCCGGATGAGGTTGCGGATGGCGGATGTGGGCACCATGACCTCCAAAGCCATTGCCCGGCCCTGGCCGTTTTTTTTGGGGATCAGTTGCTGGCAGAGCACGCCTTCGAGCACGAGTGAAAGCTGGGCTCGGACTTGGGGCTGTTGATAGGCAGGAAAAACATCAATGATGCGGTTGATGGTCTGCGATGCGGAATTGGTATGCAGCGTGCCGAAGGTGAGGTGCCCTGTTTCCGAGAGTGTAAGCGCCGCTTCAATCGTTTCAAGATCCCGTAATTCGCCGATGAGCACGACGTCCGGATCTTGGCGCAAAATATACTTGAGGGCCGTTTTAAAGCTTTTGGTGTCCGAAGTCACTTCGCGCTGATTGACGATGCATTTTTTATGCGGATGCAGAAACTCAATCGGATCTTCGACCGTGATAATGTGTTCATGACGGTTTTGATTGATTTGATCAATCATGGAGGCCAGGGTCGTCGATTTTCCGCTTCCCGTGGGCCCGGTGACGAGGATCAGTCCGCGCGGTTTTTTTACCAGATCGCCGACGACGGTCGGCAATCCCAATTCGTCAAAGGTCAGCACCTTAAAGGGGATGGTTCGGATCGCGCCGGAAACCGCGCCGCGCTGAATAAACACATTGCCGCGAAAACGGCTTAAGCCCTTTAAACCAAAGGAAAAATCCAATTCATTCTGTTCTTCAAAACGGTGTTTTTGCGCATCGGTCAGCACACTATAGAGTAATTGTTTTGTTTCGGTGGGGGTCAATACTTCGGAATCGAGTGCGGTGAGTCGTCCGTTCAAACGAATCATGGGCGGTGAGCCGGTTGTAATATGAAGGTCGGAGGCGCCTTTTTCGATCATGGATTGAAGCAGTTGATGCAGGTTTGCCATTGGATGTCCTTCTTCACTTAATCACAGGTTGTGTTAGTCTCTGTCCGCCATGGTGTTATTGAGCACTTCTTCAATGGTCGTGACGCCTTCGAGTACTTTTTCAAGGCCTGACATGCGCAGGGTTTTCATTTTCTCCGCAATGGCCTGTGTCTTGATTTCTTCTGTTGTTGCGCCTTGTAAAATGAGTTCACGGATCTTGCTTTTGATCGGCATGACCTCATAGAGGGCGACACGTCCTTTATAGCCTGTTTGGCTGCATTTGTCGCATCCTTTTCCTTTATGGACGACTAATTCCTCAAGATTTTTTTGACGAAAGCCCGCTTCGCTCAAGGCTTCCACGGCGACAGGGTCCACTTCTTTACAGTTTTCGCAAATACGCCGCGCCAGGCGTTGCGCAAGAATGAGAATGACGGAAGAAGCAACGAGAAAGGGTTCGACCCCCATGTTTAAAAGACGGTTAATGGTGCCGGGTGCGTCGTTGGTATGCAGGGTGGAGAGCACAAGATGTCCTGTGAGCGCGGCCTTGACACCGATTTCTGCGGTTTCATAATCCCGAATTTCCCCGACCATGACGACATCGGGATCCTGTCGCAGGAAGGAGCGCAGGGCCGCAGCGAAATTGAGCCCGATTTCGTCCTTCATTTGCACCTGGTTGATCCCGAGCAGGTTGTATTCAACCGGATCTTCTGCCGTCATGATATTGATTTCCTGCGTATTAATCGTGCTGAGGGCCGAATAAAGCGTCGTGGTTTTTCCGCTCCCCGTCGGCCCCGTGACGAGCACCATGCCGTAGGGTGATTTGACGGCATGGTTAAAGTTTTCGAGGGCCAAGGGTTCAAAGCCCAGTTTTTCTAAATCAAAAGTCAGATTGCCTTTATCCAGAATACGCATCACGACTTTTTCGCCGAAGAGACAGGGCAGCGTGGAGACACGGAAATCGACTTCTTTCTTTTTGCCCAGTTTCAGTTTGATGCGACCGTCCTGCGGCAGACGACGCTCTGCGATATCAAGTTTCGACATGATTTTAAGACGGGAGACCACGGCATTTTTAATCTTGGTGGGCAGATTCATAATCGTGCGCATAACGCCGTCGATTCTAAGGCGGATGCGAAAGACGGTTTCAAAGGGTTCGACATGAATATCACTGGCCCCGACTTTGATGGCATTGACCAGAATGCCGTTGACCAGTTTGACAATCGGGGCGGCCACGTCCTGGATGCCGCCCTCGTCCTGCTCTTCTTCGACCACGTCCACATTTTCAAGCGCGTCGCCGACCACCGTGTCGAAATCTTCGACCGAAACCAAGGGGCCGTCTTGCTTGTCTTCAAGAAAGTCGTCCTCCATATTGTCGGTCAGAGTGTAGTCTTTTGCTTCAATGGAGAAATTTTCTTCCTGTTGCGGTGCGTTATCACTTCCGCCCCCGTAAAATTCTTGAATGGTTTTGATGACGGTGGATTCCGTGGCGATGACGGGTTCGATATTGTAACCCGTCATGAATTTGATATCGTCGATGGCAAACACATCGCTCGGATCGATCATGGCGATGCACAAGGTTGCCCCGCGCCGTTTAATCGGAACGATACGGTATTTTTTGACCAATTCCAGGGGCACTAATTTGATAACGTCCGGATCGATGTGGGTTGTGCTCAGATCAACTGCCGGCAGGCCGTATTGTTTGCTCAGAAAATCAAGCAGTTTGACTTCGTCAATAAAACCGAGACGAACCAGAACGCTGCCGAGGCGCCCGCCTTGTTTGCTTTGCGCGAGCAAGGCTTTCTGCGCCTCTTCTTCGGAAATGAGATTGGCCTTGACGAGCATTGTGCCCAGCCTGTCGCTAATCAATGCGGTACTCCATAACAAGCGCGGATCAATCGAAAATCGGACTCCGCTGAAATTTTTTTCCACGCCGTCTCTGAACTGCGACTGCCACGGGGCGGAAGGAGGGCGAAAGTACGCCGGAAGACGTGATGAAAAAAGCTTATCCCATGTTCTGGGGGCTGTCAATAAATTCAGAAGAAGGATGAATGAGGGGGATTTCCCGGGTTTACGGTTTTTTGTTTTCTGAAAAAGCATGCCGTAAAACATGACGCATGCGGTCGATGGGCGGGTTTAGACCCGTCCAGATTTTAAAGGAGAGGGCGCCCTGGTGGAGCAACATGCCCAGGCCGGGGATGGTTGTGGCACCGAGCTTTTTTGCCGCGATCAGGAGCGGGGTTTCATAAGGCCGGTAGATCAAATCTGCGACGACCCATTCGGGTTTGATCTGCGATGCGGGATAGGGCAGCGCATCTTCGGGAGACATGCCGAGGGGAGTGCTGTTAATCAGCAGCACGGATTTTTCGGTTTGCAGCGTGGTTGTTTTTTCGGAGCGGGAAGCCGCAGCGGTAATCGTGCGCTGCGGGAAGATGGATTTCAAACGTTTTGCAAGATTTTCCGCCGCGAGGGGCCGTCGGGCGAGGATGTGCATCTTGCTGACGCCCGCGTCCAATAAGGCGACGGCGACGCCTTTTGCCGCCCCTCCTGCGCCGAGG
>JALUVJ010000033.1 GCA_027020665.1 Nitrospira sp. | reverse complement strand
CATGTTCATCCTCGTAAACCACGATGCCGGGAATCTTTTTTTGAATGATTTTGCAAAAAAGGCAATCGTCTTCAAGATGTAATTCGCTCACGATGCGTGTTCTCCTTGTGATTCCGCCGTTCCGGGGGCTTAGGCCCCGCGGTTTTCTGTGCGTGCTGCTTTTTCCACCAGGCCCGAACGGCCGGCTCTGCCTTGGAGTTCCGCTTCGACCGCGTCAAACGGAATGTCATAATAACCCAGCGTCACCAGCAGATGGTACAAAAGGTCGGCGCTTTCGCGGATGATCTCCTGTGCATCGCCGTTTTTTGCCGCGATGAGCAACTCTCCCGATTCTTCCGCTACTTTTTTGAGGATGCGGTCGATGCCGCCTTGCATGAGCAATGAAGTGTAGGATTTGTTTGCCGGGACTTGTTTTCGCTGCATGATTGTTTTGGAGAGGCTTTTTAATATCGGTTGGAAATCGGTTCCCGTTTCGGTCTCCGCTCTGCGATCCTTTAATTTGTCCTTTGTATCCATCTCGCGATAGAAACAGTTCTTTTTCCCCGTATGGCATGCTGCGCCGGTTTGTTCGACTTCGATGAGCAGCGTATCCTCGTCGCAATCCACAAAGATGTGTTTGATTTTTTGAATGTGCCCGGAGGTTTCGCCTTTGTGCCAGAGACAATTTCGGGAGCGACTCCAAAAGTGTGTCTCGCCGGTTTCAATACTTCGCGTGAGGGACGCTTCGTTCATATAAGCCAACATCAGCACTGCTTTGCTATGCGTATCTTGGATGATCGCTGGAATCAGCCCGTTTTTAAACGAGATATTCGAACGCGTGAAGTCTGTCATCTTAAGCGGCATTTCCCCGATTAAAATAAGGTTGGGCATTGCACCAATTTGGTGGCACAGTCTAAAACAATCATTGTCTTTGGCGCAACCTTTAGCATAGATCCCAAGAACGGCGATCGGAAAAGACGGGAGAGGCGTCCGGGGTATTGGTTGTTGCTTGACAGCAGAGGGTCTTTTTATTAAAGTCTCCCTTGTCTTTATGCATACCCTTTACTGGGGGATCGTCTAATGGCAGGACGGCAGACTCTGACTCTGTCTATCGAGGTTCGAACCCTCGTCCCCCAGCCAGTTTTCTTCAAATGCTTACCACATTTCTCCGTTAGCCGATCTATATGAGTGTTGCTTTTTTCGGGATTTTTAAGTTTTTGAAGCCGCTTTTTTCAAATTCGGCTTCGGAGAAGGATTCCAATTCTCTTCGTTTTAAAAAATGACGTTCTTCAAACGGATGTCCGGGTTTATGCATTTGAATGAGGGACTGCGTTCTTTAGGGGACAATCTCCGACAACATCTGTACGCTGATTTGCTCTCCCGATTGGATGCATTCCCCGTCTTCGGGCAAAATCATGAGGGCGTTGGCTTTAACGAGGGACATCAAAACCGCGCTGCCCTGATCCCCGGTCGAGCGCACGCAGTATTCCCCCTTTTCAAGCGAAACAATTGCACGGAGAAATTGCCGTCTTCCCGGCCGTTTGTGGATGTCTTCCTGCAAAGTGGCGGTGATAAAAGGTCTTAAGATGTGTGTGCGACCGGACGCTCTGAGTATCGCGGGTCGGACAAATTGTTCGAAAGTGACCATCGAAGAGACCGGATTCCCCGGCAGGCCGAAAAGGGGTCGGCCCGCTTTGGTGCCGAAAACAACGGGTTTTCCGGGTTTCATGGCGACTTTCCAAAGGTGCGTGGTGACGCCGAGTTTTTCGAGGATTTCCAGCACAAAGTCATAATCGCCCATTGATACGCCGCCTGAGATGATGAGAAAGTCGGCGGAGAGTCCGGATGCGATTTTTGTTTCGAGATGATTTTTTTCGTCTTTGGCGATGCCCAAGCTGAGGGGGATGCCGCCTGCTTCGCTGACTTGGGCGGCGAGGCCGTAGCCGTTGCTGTTTAAAATTTTGTCCTTGCCGCGTGCTTCATCCAGGTCGGCAAGCTCGTCTCCGGTGGAAAGGATGGCGATCCGGGGCTGCTGATAAACCGGGATGACGGATTTTCCAATGGAAGCCAGCATGGCAATTTCGGCCGGTCTTATTTTTATTCCTTTGTTTAATACGGGGTCGCCTTGCCGGACGGCTTCTCCTTTCAGGCGAATGTACGCGCCTTCTTCGGAAGGGCTGAAAATGTGGACCTCTTTATTGCCACCGTTTGTGTTTTCGATTTTGACGACGGTGTCGGCCCCTGAGGGCATGGGTGCGCCGGTCATGATTTTCGCGGCTTCACCCGGTTGTACGGTTTTTTGAGGCAGGGTGCCGGCGGGGATGGTTTCGATGACGCGCAAGATGCATGGGTTTTCTTTACTTGCTGCGATCGTATCCGAAAAGCGCAGCGCATAACCATCCATTGCGGAGGTATCCCAGGGCGGATGATCCAGGGGCGAAGTAATTTCTTCGGCAAGGGTTCTGCCGAGACTGTGCGAGAGCAAGATTTTTTCGGGGGGCATGGTTTTGATTTCGGTAAAAATAATTTTTTGTGCTTCTTCTACGGAGAGCATGTCGATTGCCTTTTGTAAACACAATGGCGGAGTGGCGCTGAAAGCATGGCATTACTCTAAACGATATGCTTTCCGGGTTCAAGTCAGCTCAATTAAAAAATAAACCGATTCTTTCTGAGAAATACGAAAGCTTTCTTTTCCGGATAGAGTCGGGCTGCGCATTGTTTGTATCCCAAGATCAGCGATGGAATGAAAGCGTTCATGGAAAAAACCGTCAGCTTGGTAAGATAGGGCTTCTGAAGGACTCTCAAACCGATACCAACACGGTGAAATAATGCGGATACATGCCGATGGCGGGACATCTGGCGGAGCGTGAAGGCGTCCTTTGTCTGAAAATAAGGGGCGGATCCCTTGGAAACCGCCATTACGAGGGACGCTCAAGAATAACAAGCGCTGCCCCTCCCGTCTCGGTATTTTAAATGCTCAGATGATGAACACTTGTCCCATCTCCAATTCCTATCGCCGATTACACGGGAATGAGATCAGGGGAGCTTCTCAAGCTGAAGTGGAATCAGGTCAACCTCACGGAGGGGGACCGTTTGCAGAGCTTCAAGAAATCATGGAAGACGGCCCTTAAGCACACTGGTCTTGAAGGACGGCTTTTCCATGATTTTAGAAGGACGGCGGTTCGAAACATGGTCCGGGCTGGGATTCCTGAAAAGGTGGCCATGAGTATTTTAGGGAATAAGATGCGATCTGTTTTCGATCGATATAACATCGTCTCCGAGTCAGACTTAAAAAACCGAAGCGGAGAAAATCGGTGCTCTACATTCAGCGATGGGCAAAGTGACGGGCAAAGTGGCAAGTTTTAGCCTAATTTAAACCTCAGTATTCTCATAATTCATTGAAAAAATGGTGCGCCCAGAGAGATTCGAACTCCCGACCCCTTGATTCGTAGTCAAGTACTCTATCCAACTGAGCTATGGGCGCAACACATTTTATGAGGGGATGACGTCTTTAAGCGTCACCGCAAATTGAGGGTGTTCAAAAGAATGCATGCCTGGGAAAAGCGAAAAGAGCCAGCCGTCAAAAAGCTCTTTCCCGTTTTCTGAAATAATGACATGCACGGCTGGGTTTTTCAGCTCGT
>JALUVJ010000032.1 GCA_027020665.1 Nitrospira sp. | reverse complement strand
TTAACCTTCCTGCTCTTCCAGGGCATTGAGAAACCTTCGCTCTTTTCGACAAATATTCTCGTCGTTACCATGGTCAACCTGAACATCACCCTGGCCATCCTGCTTGTTTTATTGCTTTCACGCAACCTGATTAAACTCTATTTTGAACGGCGCGTGGAACCCAATAAATCCAGCCTCAGAAGTAAATTGATTGCCGGACTGATCGGACTTTCGATGATCCCTTCGATCCTGCTCTTTGTCGTAGCCAGCGGTTTGCTGACCAGCAGTATCGACAACTGGTTTTCAATTCAAGTGGAAAAATCTTTGGATCAGTCCCTGGCAGTCGCGCAGGATTATTATGAAGAAACGGAAAAGAGCGTGGGCGCAATTTCCCGGCAAATTGCTTTGAAACTGACGCAAGGAAGACAGCTAAGAGAGAGCCACAGCCGTCTGCTACAGTTTCTCAATGAAATAAAAGCGGAACATCGGCTTTACAATCTCTATCTTTTTACACCCCAATACCAATCCTTGGCGGAAACAACGGAGGAAACCCCGGGGCCGGCAAATGAAAGTCACCGCCCAAATTCAAAACAGTTGGAAACCCTTTTTAATCAAGCAGAACACACTTCAAAACCCGAAGCAGGCGCACCTCATCTTTCAATCACCTCTACTCCGCAAGGCGATCTTGTTCGATCGATTCTTCCACTCGAAAAAAGGGGAAGACGTCTCGCCATTCTTGTAGTTGATCACCTCATCCCTTCGCTACTGGTCGGAAAAATGGAGGGCATCAAGAAATCCGTCCAGGAGTATAAACAATTAAAGGCATTTAAAAATCCGATTAAAGGCAGTTACATCCTTTCGTTTTTGATTATTGTTTTTCTGATTATTTTCTCCGCCACTTGGTTCGGACTTTATCTGGCAAAAAATATCACGGTCCCCATTCAAAAACTCGCGGAAGGCACACAAGCCATTGCGCAAGGCGACCTTGACGTCCAGATTGACGTGCGGGCGACGGATGAACTGGGCATCCTCGTGGATTCTTTTAATAAAATGACGGCCGATTTAAAAAACAGTCAACACAAGGTTGCGGAGGCGACACAATCGCTGATGGCCTCCAACAAAGAACTTGAAGGGGTCTTGACCAATATTGCGGCGGGCGTTATTTCCGTAAATGAAAAAGGGATCATCACGACCTTTAATCCCTCTGCCGAAAAAATTCTGGGGGTCGCGGCAAACGACGCCATCCATCACAACTACATCGATTTTTTTTCCCATCGCGGCATGAAAGCCATCACAAGCCCGCTTCAAAAAATTCAGGAAAAAGGCAAAGAATCCCTTCAGGAAGAAGTGGTTTTGGATATAAAAAGTCAACTCTCCATCCTGCGCATGGTGCTCTCCGTCTTGCATGGCACGGATCGTTATTTCCTCGGATATGTTATTGTTTTTGATGATTTAACCGAGCTGATCCGGGCACAAAAACTGGCCACTTGGCAGGAAGTGGCGCGACGCATTGCCCACGAAATCCGAAACCCGCTGACACCCATCCAACTTTCGACAGAACGTCTTCGGAAAAAGTATTTTCAGGGTTCGGATGATTTTGACCGCATCTTTAACGAATCAACCCAGATTGTCATTAATGAGGTCCACGGCTTGAAAATGCTCGTGGATGAATTTTCGGATTTTGCCCGCATGCCTCCCCCGCGTTGCAGCCTCCAGGAAATCGAACCTATCTTGAAGGAAGTGATTTCGCTCTATCAAAGCGGACACAAAGACATCCGGGTGCAATCGGCCTTTGATCCGGCCGTGCCCGCCATGAATATCGACCGGGAGCAAATCAAGCGCCTTTTCCTCAATCTTTTTGAAAATGCGGTGACCTCGATGCAAAGCCACGGCCTAATTACCGTCCGCACACAGTGCGACCCCCTGCAAAAAAAAGTACGCGTGGCCGTGTCCGATGAAGGCATCGGCATTCCACCCGAAGATTTGGATAAGCTTTTTTTGCCTTATTTTTCAAGGTCGAAAACAGGGACGGGCCTGGGGCTTGCGATTGTGAACCGCATCGCAACCGACCATAACGCACAAATCCGTGTAACCGCGCGTCAGCCGAAAGGCACGACGATTACGATTGAATTTTCTGTATAGGACGCAGCATCTCCTAAAAGGAGTCCCATGTCTGAAACCATCCTCATTGTGGACGACGAACCGGCCATTTTAAGCACCCTTTCCGGTATTTTGTCCGACGAAGGCTACGAAGTCCAGACCGCGGAAAGCGGCCTGGAGGTTATCCCCATGGTGCAAAGCACACCGCCCGCACTGGTATTGCTTGATATCTGGATGCCGGAACCCGACGGCATCGAAACCCTGCAACGCTTGAAAACCTTCCTGCCCAACCTGATCGTCATTATGATGTCGGGACACGGCTCGATCGAAACCGCAGTCAAAGCCATTAAATTGGGGGCCTATGATTACATCGAGAAACCGCTTTCCCTCGAAAAAGTCGTTCTGATGGTCAAACATGCCTTAAATGAATTCCACTTACGGGAAGAAAACCGCTCTCTGAAACAACTCGTCGCAAAAAAATATGAAATGGTCGGCGCCAGTCGCGCCATTTTGCGTTTAAAAGAACAAATTCGTATGGCTGCGCCTTCCCAAAGCCGCGTCTTGATTTCCGGAGAAAACGGCACGGGAAAAGAGCTGGTCGCCCGCAGCATCCATGCGGAAAGCCCCAGGCGCAACGCCCCGTTTTTAGAAGTCAATTGCGCTGCCATTCCGGAAAACCTCATCGAAAGCGAACTCTTCGGTTATGAAAAAGGCGCCTTTACCGGCGCATCTCAGCGCAAAAAAGGCCAATTCGAACTGGCTTCGGGCGGGACCCTTTTTCTGGATGAAATTGGAGACATGACCCTGCCGACACAGGCCAAGGTGCTAAGGGCGCTCCAGGAAGAAGCCTTCATGCGCGTCGGAGGACACGAACGGGTCCATGTGGATGTGCGGGTCATCGCCGCATCCAATAAAGATCTGCCGACAGAAATCAAAGCCGGGCGCTTTCGGGATGATCTGTATTACCGTCTCAATGTTATTCCCCTGCATGCACCCCCCTTGCGCGAACGTGCGGATGATATTCCCCTCTTAATCTCCTACTTCATCAAACAAGTTGCCGAAGAGCAAGGTATTCGCCCGAAACGGCTCACCTCCGAAGCCTTTGATTTGATAAAACGCTATTTTTGGCCGGGAAACGTGCGCGAATTAAAAAACGTCGCAGAACGATTGCTCATCATGGCCCCTACACCCATTATCACCTCACACGACATTCCCGATTTCATCAAAGAGGCAAGCGGGCAGACACACGACACGGTTTCAATTCAAAAAAACGCTCAGGGCATCATCGGCCCCAAACCCCTGAAAGAAGCAAGAAGCGCCTTTGAAAGAGCGCATATTTTGGCTGCACTCACGGAAAAGGACTGGAACATTCCACAAACCGCAGAAGCCCTTCACATCGAAAGAACCCATCTTTACCGAAAAATGAAGCTGCTTGGCATTAAAGCCCCTACGGAAAACCCATCCTGAAACCCGGTTTTCTGAAATTACCGTAAATCACATCCTCTGTTCAAAACTTCATCTGGACACATCGCTATAAAACGATATAAGTTACAATATATTCTCGCAGTATTTTGTCGAGGCGTCCTGTAAGATAATACAATCTATATCATTTCTGTCTTGACGTATATTTTTATACTTTTCAATCGTTTGATCAGCATTGAGACTTTTAGGCCCCAGTGAAAAAGGGAGGTCTCCTAAATCATTTATCAAACACAGAAAAGGTCCTTATTCAATTGACTCTCCCTCAGTCTTTATCTAAATCTAATCCGTTCGCTTTTAAATAAAAGACTCGGGTCTTTGATTTCTGTGTAAGTACAGTTTGCAACACTTCATTCTATTGACACTTAGGGCAAGATCATGAATATAACCGACTATTTCAACACCCATTTTGAAATAGTGCCTGCCGATACGAACGATTTATTAGAAGAAGTTCTGAAACTCAGATATCAGGTTTTTTGTGTCGAAACAACGATTTTAAATAAAAGAAAGCATAGTAATTGTAGAGAGCGCGATCAATACGATAACCGTTCTGCCCACCGCCTTATTCGACATAAAGAGACAGGACTCTATGTAGCGTCAGTCAGGTTGGTTCTACATGATCCTGACGATCCCAAGAACCTGTTTCCAATCGAAAAATTTTGTAGCAATTTTTTTTACAAGGGAGATGTTCTAACAAAAAATCTTCCAAGAGAATCGCTTTGCGAAGTTTCTCGTTTTTTGATTTCAAAAGAACGGCAAAAAGAAATATCGAATGCAAATGCCTTAAAAGGAGAAAATCACCGCACTAAAATTGTCTTTCGGCGAAAAGACGGTCTTCTGTGCTACCTGGTTCTATTCGGGCTCATTAGTTCCGTTATTCATACAGCCTTAGAGAAAAACCGCCCTAATTGGTATGTATGTGTCGAACCATCGCTTTTCCGACTCCTTAAACAGTTCGGAATTGTATTCACTCCCATTGGCCCTTCATTCGATTACAACGGACAAAGACTGCCTTGCTTCGGCACAACAGAGTCCGTATTAAACGGAATTCATCAATATCGCCCTGACCTCTGGAAGTTTGTCACTCAAGGAACTCCTACAATACCAATAAAATATTCACAAGAACTAGAAGCACGCCTAGGCATCAAACATATATGAGATCTTTGCTTAGAGTTGCGATAGTCTTTTTCCTGTTCACCGCCTTTCCTAAAGTTCATGCCCAAGAGGTTGTCGTCCATTCAAGTGTCAAGCAGGAGAGCATTTCAAGAAACACCCTCCGGGCAATCTTTGGCATGCGTCACCGAAAATGGCCCGACGGATTTCCGATTAAGGTTTTTGTCCTCAGAGACGATGCCTCGCTGCACATCTCATTTTCCAAGTCTATCCTATATATCTTTCCGTACCAGCTCAGAAGAGCTTGGGACCGCCAAGTTTATTCCGGAACCGGGCAGGCTCCGAACGAAGTCGAATCGATAGAAGAAATGCGTAAAAAAATCGCCGACACTCCCGGCGCAATTGGGTATTTACCCCTGCCGGAAAACCATGAAAATGAAGTAGATACCGCGTTGAGGGTGCTGCATGTTCGTTAAGGGATCAAGACTGATCACAATCATATCTGCTTCATGTTTTCTTTTCCTGAAAAGCATCGTAACACCCCTCTATGCTTTTACATGGCCGGAAACCCTTCAAATTTACGGCTTTGCCAGCCAAGGCTTTATCTTGACCTCAGACAATCGTTTTTTCGGAAACAGCGAAGAGGGCAGCTTTGATTTCACAGAGCTCGGGCTAAACGCCTCTATCCGTCCTCTGCCCGACCTGCAACTTTCAGCACAAGTTCTTTCGCGCCGCGCCGGTGAGGGCGATGATGGAAATCCTCGCTTAGATTATGGACTTTTAGACTACAATCTCATCTCAAATCAATCCGGAAACCTCGGATTTCGACTTGGCCGTGTGAAAAACCCACTCGGCTTCTATAACGATACACGCGATGTCGCCTTTACAAGACCCAGCATCATTTTGCCACAATCCATTTATTTTGATCGCACACGAAACCTGGCGCTTTCCGCTGATGGACTTCAGATTCACGCCGACCAGAGGACCGATTTCGGGGACCTTTTTTACCAATTAGGTATCGTTTACCCTAATGTAGATGACCCGAAAACAACAAATGTTCTAATTTTAAACCAACCCGGACAGGTAGAAGGAGAGCTCTCTTCCATCGGTCGACTCATTTTTGAAAGAGAGGGCGGTCGAACACGCATAGGCTTAAGTGGTGCCTTGGTGAACATCCGCACCGAATCGCCGACCTCTTCTACCCGCGGAACCATCCGCTTCCGACCTTTGATCTTATCAGCCCAATACAATGCTGAATTTTGGAGCCTCACCTCTGAATATGCCCTTCGATATCTAAAATATCAAGATGTTGCAGGATTTCCAAATTTTAGCCGGACAGGCGAAAGTTTCTATTTTCAAGGAACATATCGCTTTTTTGACAAGCTCGAGGCATTGCTTCGATATGATGTTCTCTACCAAGACAGGAATGATCGTAGAGGGAACAAAGCGACCGGGACAGACCCAAAACATTCGCTTTTTGCGAAAGACTGGACAGTAGGCTTGCGTTGGGATATCACAAATGCCTGGATGGCACGTATCGAATATCATTATGTGGATGGAACCGCTTGGCTCTCATCTTTAGATAACCCTTTCCCGTCAAAAACAGACCGATATTGGGAGCTCTTTTCGATCTTAGTTTCATTCCGTTTTTAAAATCCGGGCGACTTGAATCTGAACATTTTTTCTGTGTAAGCACAGTTTGCAACACTTCATTCTATTGACACTTAGGGCAAGATCATGAATATAACCGACTATTTCAACCATGACTTTGAAATCATTTCAGCTGATACAGATGCACTTCTGGAAGAAGTATTGAGGTTGAGGTATCAAGTTTATTGCGTTGAAAAGCCGCTGGCCGACCCTAAACCTGAGGCCAACGCCAAAGAATGCGATATCTATGACTGTCGATCTGTCCATAGTTTAATCCGGCATAAAGCAACAAACCTGTTTGTTGCTTCTGTTCGACTGATTCTCCCTGATCCGACAGATGTACAAAAAAAATTCCCCATGGAAATTTTTAGCGGAGAACAATTTTATGACAAGGATATCGCGAAGGAAGCATCCTTTAGGACACTTCTCGGCGAGATTTCCCGGTTTCTTGTCTCTAAAGAGCGAGAACAACTCACCAGGATGAGTCCATCTTTAACCATGACTCGGAACAGCGCTTTAGGTCCGTCACATAAACGAGACGGACTTCGTTGTTATCTCCTCGTTTTCGGTTTAATGTCAGCCATAGTACGCATGACCAGTTCAAATAACATCTTATATTGGTACGCAGGTCTCGACCCAGTGCTCCATAGACTCCTCAAAAGTTTCGGCCTTATTTTCCCTCAAATCGGACCTGCATTCGAATACCACGGCAAAAGATTGCCCTGCCTCGCCCCGACAAATAAAATTCTTTCCGAAATTCGCAGCTACCGCCCGGATCTTTGGAATTTCTTGACCAAGGATCGTCCACCGTATCAGAAAGAACAACATCAAGCATACTCTTTGGATGATCTAGAGAATCTACCCGGTCCAATTCGCCGATGAAGCGTCTCTTTCTCGCCGTTTCAATTGCGATGACGCTTTTCTCTCCATTTCAAAGCTATTCCCAAGAAGTAATCGTCCATCGCGATGTCACCCAACAAGAAATTCCCCGAAATACGCTTCGTGCGATCTTCGGCATGCGGCTGCGCAAATGGCCGGATGGAAAAGCGATCCGGGTTTTTGTATTTCGAGACGACGCACCCCTGCATGTTGAATTTTCCAAATCGGTGCTCCACATGTTTCCCTATCAATTAAGGCGCGCATGGGACCGACAAGTTTATTCAGGAACAGGGCAATCTCCGATAGAGGTCGAGTCACTTGAAGAAATGCAACGCAGAGTTGCCAATACACCCGGTGCAATTGGCTACCTGTCTTTGAATCGCTCAATGAATTCGCCCTTGGACAAGGCCATGAAGGTAATCCATGTTCGTTAAAATTTTAAAACTGATGACTGTGATCGTCTTGGTATCATTATTCCTGAAAAGGCCAGTACATAGTTTAACTTGGAAAGACACGACACAAATCCATGGTTTTGCCAGCCAAGGACTTATGCTGACATCAGACAACAATTTTTTTGGCGACAGCGAGGACGGCAGCTTTGACTTCAGGGAACTGGGGCTAAACCTGTCCATCCGTCCCACGCCGGATCTCCAGTTTTCAATCCAGGGTCTTTCCCGATGGGCAGGAGAAGCGAACGATGGAAACCTCCGTTTAGACTATGGATTTTTAGACTACAGCCTCATTGAAAATGAGGCCGGAACCTTGGGATTACGCATTGGCCGGGTCAAAAATCCCTTGGGTTTTTACAACGATACGCGTGACGTAGCCTTCACCCGCCCAAGCATTCTCCTGCCGCAGTCGATCTATTTTGACCGCACACGAAACCTGGCCCTATCTTCCGACGGGGTCAACATCTACACGGAGTACCGAAAAGGCTTCGGTAATATTTTTTATGACCTAGAAGTGGGGTATCCAAAAGTAGATAACCAAGAAACAGAACTGGCATTCCTTGGTCCAAATGCGGCAGAACTCGGAAAGCTTGACCCAAGAATTTCATATATTAGCCGAATCACCTTTGAACCAACTGGGGGACGAACCCGTTTCAGTCTAAGTGGCGCCCTTGTCAACATTAAATTCAAACCTGCAAGCATGGGAACCAAAGAAGGCAATATTCGTTTCAGACCCTTGATTTTTTCAGCGCAGTACAATACCGAATTCTGGAGCCTGACCTCCGAATACGCCCTTCGCTATTCAAGGTTCGAAGATGTCGGAAAACCAACCTTCTCCATAACAGGCGAAAGCTACTATCTTCAGTGGAGTTATCGTTTTTTGGATAACCTTGAAGCCCTACTCCGTTATGATGTGCTTTATCAAAACCGTGACGACCGCTCCGGAGATCGCTTTGCTGCGACCTCCAGCGCACCCAATTACAGCCGATTTGCAAAAGACTGGACGATGGGCTTGCGCTGGGACATCACCTCTTCGTGGATGTCACGAATCGAATACCATTATGTGGACGGGACCGGATGGCTGCCGCTTTTGGACAACCCAAGAGCTTCTGAAACCAACCGATACTGGCACCTTTTTTCCATACTCATTTCATACCGTTTTTAAGCATGCCGTTTGGTGGGATAAAAGGCATCGGTGAAATAGGAGATAACTCAGATGAATGCAGGGGATGAATTGTCGTTGTTTTTTTCTCGGTGGCATCATCCTTATATATGGACAACGCACGCTCTGCCCATTGGAAAGCCCTTAAATTTCACGATCTTGGCAGTTACAGGCTTACACCCTAAGCTCAAACAATAATTTCTCCGGCCCAAGTGGAGAGAAAGGCTGTTTCAGCCCGGCCCGCCACAGCGGTTTGCAAAAGACGGGACAATTGGTCTACGATGGAACATCACAAGAGTGCTTATGTCGCGTATCGAATACGACTCTATCGGTGGGACGGCTTGGCTCCCATCCTTGGACAACCCCTCACCTGCTATGTCAAAACGCTACAGGGATCTCTTTTCGGTTTTAATCTCATTCCGGTTCTAATAAACCCGCTTGTAGCGGCCCAAGGTCCGCGCACCATCCCCGAAAGATACAAATGACAGAAAATACGAAACAGATAAAGCGGTTTTTAAGTTTGAAATGGAAGGCGCTTTTGTTTTTCAGCCTCTTTCTTCTCATCATCAACGCTTCTTTTCCCTACTTCAGTCACCAAAACCTGATGGAACATTTTGAAGCGCGCCGGGAAAACCAACACAAACATCATATTCAGGAATTCAACGGCCTCATGGAACACACCGTCAAACGCCTGCAACAGTTCGGCGGCATCATCCCTTCTTTGTCCGGCATGGAAACCGCCTTGGCCAGTGCTGAAAACAAACAGCTTGTTCTGGCTTTTGAAGATCACTGGCCTTTGTTACAACTGGACATGGGCATTGATTTGGTTCGTTTTTACACAACCTCCGGTCTGGAATTAGGGCGCTGGGGCACCTCAAGCCGGATGGAAGACGAAGAACAACTTATTATCAAATGGATGGAAACCATTCAAAAAAAAGAACACCCCATTACGGCACTCTCATGCAAAACCATCTGTACACAATATGTAATGGCCCCCGTTCTTTCAGAGGGAAGAAGTATCGGGACCATTTTACTGGGTGCCTCTTTGGCCGAGGTCATTGTTAACTTTCAACAAATCTCGAACCTGGATGTGGGCGTGCTCATCGATAATAAAGGATCCTTCTCTCAAAATGAAACAAAGGACAACAGCACCAAAACCCTTCCTCAGTGGAACAAAAATATTGTCGCCCTGACCAATATCAATCTCACCCTGCCCTTGCTTCAATCCGTCGCCCGGGCAGGCGCACCCTTTTCCGAAATTCAGCAGCACAAAAAAGTACGTTTTGAAAAGAAGCACTATGAACTCCGGCTTATTCCCCTCGAAGGCTTCTCCGGCGGCGGCGCCGGGCACCTCATCCTGATTGACGACATCTCCCGGACCTTGTCTGAAATTGAAGCAGCCACCCGGCAGAGCCTCATGGCCGGCGTCTTGGGCCTGCTTCTCTCGGAAGCCCTCCTGCTCGCGATTCTCTGGGCACCGACATCACGGCTCAAACTCATCACCGATACCCTGCCGCTCCTGGCAAAGAGCGCCTTTAGCACCGTACGCACGACCGTCAGGACGCGACACCGCGGCTGGCTCAATGATGAAATCGACATCCTTGACGACACCGCCATCACACTCTCCCATCAACTGGAAGCACTCGAAGCCGAAGTCAAAAAACGCACAAAAGCCCTTGCAGATCGCATGGAAGAATTAGCCACTGAAAAAGACTTCATCGCCCTCTTACTGAATACCGCCCGCGTCATCATCCTGACCCAAGACCACACCGGCAAAATTATGATGTTGAACCAGCACGGCAGCCGTATAAGCGGCTACTCCGCCGCCGAACTGACTGAAAAAAACTTTGTGGACCTCATCTCCGAAGAAGACCTCACTGTGGACATGATGAACCAACTGGCCCAACTTCACGCGAGCGAATTGGATGACCTTTCTCACGAATCACTCATGACCTGTAAAAATCAATCTACGCGGCACATCGTCTGGTTTCACTCCCGTCTGGCGCGGAAAGGAAATACCGAACCCCTCATCCTCTCCGTCGGACTGGATCTCACCGCCAGGAAACAGGCCGAGCTGCAACTCTCTTGGCTGGCTGATCACGATCCCTTAACAGGCTTGTTCAACCGCCGCCGATTTCAAAGTGAACTGGATCGCATCCTTTCGGAATCAAAACGCTACAGTCGTGCCGGCGCACTCTTATTTTTTGACCTCGATCAATTTAAATATGTGAACGACACCCGCGGCCATCATGCCGGAGATGCCCTGCTGAAACTTGTGGCCAGCCAGCTTTCGCGGCTTGTGCGTTCCACGGACATTATCAGCCGTTTGGGCGGAGATGAATTTGCGATTGTCATCTCCGAAACAGACGAAACCGGCGCACTTCAAGTCGCCCAAAAAATCACCGAATACCTAGAAGATGTCGAAATGCCCGTGCTTGAACATGCGTACAAGGTCTCCGCAAGCATCGGCATCGCGCTCTTTCCCGCACACGGGGAAAGTGTGCAGGAGTTGCTCTCCAATGCAGACCTCGCCATGTATCAAGCCAAGGAACGGGGACGCGGCAGTTGGCACCTCTTTACCGGACAAGAACAGATCAAAGCCAGGATGAAAGAACGGGTCTTCTGGCGGGATAAAATCAAACAGGCCCTGGATCACGACGGTTTTGTCATGCATTTTCAACCGGTACAGGAAATCGCAAGTGGCACCATCTCTTATTATGAAGCCCTCCTGCGTATGCGCGATCAAGACGATACACTCATCGCCCCCGGAGCCTTCATCCCCATTGCAGAACAGTGCGGACTGATTTACGCGATTGATCACATGGTGCTGGAAAAAGTCATCACGCGTCAAGCCGAAGTCGCACGGGAAGGACGCGACATCAGCTTCACCTTAAACCTTTCGGGTTATGCCTTTAATGATCCGGGCTTGCTGCCTCACCTCAAAGAAACGCTTGCGCGTACCGGGGCGGATCCGAGAAATATCGTCATCGAGATTACCGAGACCGCCGCTGTTTCGGATCTCGTAGCCGCCTGCAACCTGATGCATGAAATCAAAGCCCTTGGTTGCCGTTTTGCGCTGGATGACTTCGGAACGGGCTTTGCTTCTTTTAACTACCTCAAACAACTCCCGGTCGATATCGTAAAGATCGGCGATACCTTCATCAAGGAAATCGCATCGCATCCCGACGATCAAATTTTTGTCAAATCATTAACCGAAGTCATCAAAGGCCTGGGGAAAAAGACCATTGCCGAAGGCGTTGAAGACGCGGCGACACTCTCCTTGCTGCGCGAATACGACGTCGATTTCGCACAAGGCTACCATGTCGGCAGACCCGCTCAGCACTTACTCGAAGAAGTCTTGTAGCGGGATGAATTTCCCTTTTTCAAAAAGGGAAGACCGTATAAATTTACATCTCTGCGGAATATTCAACTACAAAAGGTTCCATTTGAAATCATCTTTGAAATTTTCTCGAAGTCTTTTTGCAGGGAGCGGTCTTCATCCAGAGCAGGCACTTCCGCACGCAATGTCGCGATTGCCGACTCCACCCCGGCCCCCGGTTTCAATGGTGCATGAAAAGCGACCCCCTCTGCCGCAGCAAAAAGCTCAATCGCCAAAATATCTGAAACATGCTCTGTGATTTGCTGAAGTTTCAAGGCCGAACCCATCGCCATGCTGACATAATCTTCCTGATTCACCGAAGTCGGAATCGAGTCCACCGAAGCCGGATGCGCCAGCACCTTACATTCCGAAGCCAAAGCGGCAGCCGCCACCTGCGGCATCATCAGCCCGGAATTTAGACCCGGACGCTGCGTCAAAAAAGGCGGAAGATCAATGCAGTCCGGGTCGATCAACTGCGCAATACGGCGCTCGGAAATCACGCCCAAATGCGTCAGCGCAATCGCCAGCAGGTCGAGTGCGAGCGCGACCGGATGACCGTGAAAATTTCCCCCGGATAAGATTTCACCCGTTTCGGGAAAAACGATGGGATTATCCGTGACGCTGTTCATTTCAACAGACAAGGTTTTTTTGGCAAAACGAATCGCATCGTAGACCGCACCGTGTACCTGCGGAATGCAGCGGATCGAATAGGGATCCTGAATCCGCTCACAGGCAATGTGGGAGTCACGGATTTCACTCGCCCGTAATAACTCACGCATTTTTTTCGCTACACGCAACTGCCCCGAGTGCGGCCTTAAGTGCTGAAGCTTTTCATCAAAGGCCGTCGGTGTGCCCATCAAGGCCTCAAGAGACATCGCGCCCGCTAAATTCGCTGTTTTTTCCAATCGCTCCGCATCATGCAAGGCCAAAAGCCCCAAAGCCAAGGCCGCCTGCGTGCCATTCAGCAGTGAAAGTCCTTCTTTCGCTTCAAGCCGGACCGGCGCAATCCCCGCACGTTTCAAGGCCTCCGCACCGGAAAGCCGTTCCCCTTCAAATAAAGCTTCCCCTTCACCGATTAAAAGCAAGGCAAGATGCGCAAGCGGGATGAGATCACCGCAGGCCCCGACCGAACCGCGACTGGGAATGACAGGATAAATACCGTGGTTTAATATTGCGATAAGACGCGCCACGATCAGCGGACGGACGCCCGAATGTCCCATCGCCAAGACCTGCGCCCGCAGCAACAACATTCCTCTGACCACTGCCTCAGAAAGGGGCGCACCCGCGCCGCAAGCATGGCTTCGAATCAAATTGACCTGAAGCCGCCGGACCTCAGTGCGCGAAATGCGTTCGCGGGCCAGCTTGCCAAAACCGGTATTGACCCCATAAACCACATCGCCCGCTGAAATTATTTTTCCAACAAGCTTGCAGGATCGCTCCATTTTTTTTGCGGCCCGCTCAGAAAAACATACGGGTCGGCGATTCAGCACCACCTCATAAAAATCAGAAAGCGAAAGCTTCTCGCCGGTGAGGGCCAAGGCTTTTTTCATCCTGACCTCCCCGTCCGGGTCGATTTTGCCTGAAAAGAGAATATCCGCTTAAACAACAGAAATTGATAGACCGCATAAAAACACATCACCGCTTTAAGCCGGTAATCAAAAACGAGATCTTTCAGGGCAGCAAGACTTAAAGCTTTCAGGGCCTGCAACATGAGCGTCATTTTTTCATCCTCCGGCTCACGATAGATTTTTTTTGTGAGCAATTCGGAGACCACCCACTTCATACCGCAATAAGCGCGCATCTCGCTTTCATAGGTTTTTAAATTCGCTGTCTTCTTTTCCAAAAAATCTTGTACCTGTCTTGCGGCGATTTCCCCGCTTTTTAAGGCATGACGAATGCCTTCAAAGGTGAGCGGGTTGACGGTTGAAACCGCATCCCCGACCGCAATCACGTTTTGATCCGCATAACGATCCCGATGATGACAGGTATACACAATGGTTTTGCCGTGCCGATCCAAGATGTTGACCTGATCTGTTTTGAGGCACTCTGCCATCAGTTGATCCAAATAATCCCGCATTGCGGCACGATGCGGGACAAACTGCATACCCGGGAAATTTCGTCCCACACCCACTTTAAGACAATTGGCCTGCATGGGGAAAATCCAGGCATAACCCTGCGGCATCCACTTGGCCCCGATATAAAATGAAAGACAGTCCGCATACGCTTGATAGACCTGTTCAGGCACTTCGACCAGGTATTCAATGCCGCGCCCGACAATCACATCGTTTTTCCAATCCGCCTGTGTTTTCGTGCGGCCGGTCAAAACCCGTCGATCGGACCCTGTCGCATCAATTAAAACTTTTGCCCGCACACTTTCGGTAAGACCGTTTTCCGCCTTTTTAAAAGTCACAACGCTATGGCCCGTCTCATGCGCATGCGCACGGTATGTACAGCCGAGGGAAAGCTTCGCGCCGTTTTTTTCGGCGGTTTCGGCTAGAAAAGCCCGGACCTTTTTAAAATCAAGCACGAGCGCCGTCGGCGCATCGTCTCGCCAGACATGCGTAGCCTGCGTCGCCGAGATACGAATCTCACGGCAATAAGCGCCCACAACCGTTTCGGGCAATTGAAAATCGCTAAGGATTTCAATCGGTGCGCCGCCGCTTGAAAAATCGTTTGCGGCAAACGATTTTTCTTTTTCAAGCAACAAGGTTTTAAACCCCGATTTTGAAAGCGAGCGCGCCGCCGCGCCGCCGGCCGGCCCGGCCCCCACAATCACAACATCGTAATCGTCCATGTCATCCCCAAAAAATGAATACGCCGGGATCACAATATACCTGTTTATAATTTTTAGGACAAGAAAAGCCGAAGCCGAATTAAAAGAAGCGCTGATTAAATCGTACAGGCCCTTCTTTTATGAACGACTGACACGCTGAATATTGGCCTGCACGGTTTGAGTCATCCGGTGATTCGGCCCCAGAGTCTTGACAAAAATTTTAAGGGCTTTTTGAAATAAAGCGACGGCTTCAGCCTTTTCCCCGATTTTTTCCCAAGCCATCCCCAGATTGTTGTAGCGGATGGCAACTTTGGGGTGATTTTGCCCGTAACCTTTTCTTTCGACTTCAAGGGCCTTGCGGTGAAAGAAAATCGCGCGCTTCATGTCACCCAATTGCTCCCAGGCCAAACCCAAGTTTGTGTAACGAATAATGACTTTAGGATTGAGCGCCCCGTAAATTTCCAAGTCGATCTTCAGGGCTTTATCATAAAATTCAATAGCTTGTTCCATGTCGTTCAATTGATAAAGCGCGGAACCCAGATTATTGTAGCCCCTCGCAATCTCCGGATGCACTTCGCCGTACAGCGCCAAGTCGATTTCAAGCGCCTCGGTATAATAGGCAATCGCTTTTTCCGCATCGTCCAATTGATAAACGGCCAAGCCCAGATTGTTATAACTTCTTGAAGTATTGGCATCCACGAGCCCGTAGACTTCCAGGTTGATCTTCAGCGCCTTTTCATACAAGGCAACGGCCTGCCGGTGCCGTCCGGCTTTGATGAGGATCGAACCGATATCGTTATAACGTTTGGCAACCTTTTCATGCGCGCCACCATAGACCGCGATCTCAACTTTGAGCGCCTTGTCGTAAAAAACAACGGCTTCTTTGAAATGCCCCAGGGCCTTCCATGT
>JALUVJ010000031.1 GCA_027020665.1 Nitrospira sp. | reverse complement strand
TCGATAAAAAATCTCTCAAAGCAAGGAGGTCAAACCCTCCCGAACAAAAACAACGGAGAAAATGATGCATTATTCTAAACTATTTATGTCTCGTATTTTATTCATGCTGTTGTTATTTGTCAGCGCGTCCCGGTTTTTTTCGGCGGAAGTTTTTGCAGCAGGTTACAAGATTCCGGAGCAGTCTTTAAAGTCTGTTGGTTTGGGTGCGGCCTATGTTGCGAATGCCAGTGGGCCGGATTCCGCTTATTTCAATCCGGCAAACATGGTTTGGAGTGATGAAGGGGCGCAGATTGAAACGAACCTGATTTATATTTATTTGCCGAGTGCGAAGTTTGAAGGCAGTGTTTTTGGAAATCCGGTGAGTGCGGATTCTAAAAGTGAGTCTTTTGTGCTTCCGAATATTCACTATATTTCCCCAAAACGCGGCAAGGCACGATTCGGTCTTTCTGTGGTCTATCCTTTCGGGCTTTCAAAACGTTGGAATGATCCTTTTCAGCAGTTGTTTGCGGAAGAATTTACACTCGAAACCATCGAAATAGATTTGTCTGTTGCTTTTGAGTTGAGCGAGCAGTTTGCTATGGGTTGGGGGGTTCGCGGAATCCGTTCTGAGGGAAAAGTAATACGTCGCGGGAATTTCCCGGTTGGTAATGTTAACGTTCCATTGAGCGGGGAGATGGAAGGGGATGATTTTTCAGCGGGCTATTTTCTTGCGCTTTCAGCCCGGCCCGTTCAGGATTTGTCGATGGCGGTGACTTATCGTTCAAAGGTGACGCCTACACTGAAAGGCGATGCCAAGATAAGCACGGAAGGTTCGCCTGATTATAATGGGCCGGTCGAACTCGGGATCGTGCTTCCTGCGGCGCTTCAAATTGCGACTGCGTATACTTATAACCGCGCAGTTTTTGAATTTGTTTATGAAAGAACGTATTGGAGTGCGTACAGCGCGTTGGATTTTCAGTTTCAGCCGGGTTTGGCTCCCGGGCTTCAGACTGCTTTTTTTGACGATGTGATTGAAAAAAACTACAGCGATTCGGATACCTATCGTTTTGGACTGACCTATCATTACAAGCCGAAATTGACCTTGTTATTCGGTTTTGCAATTGATGAAACACCTGCGCCAGGGGAAACCTTGAATTTTGAATTGCCGGATTCCGATGCTTTGATTTACTCGACTGGGTTTTTGTATCGTTACAGTGAACGCACAGTCTTTGGTCTTGCCTACCTCACTTCACAAAAAAAAGAACGGGCTTTTACCAATCCGAGCGCGAATATTAGCGGCGCGGTTGAGTCGAGTGCTCATATTGCCAGTGCCTCCTTTACTTATACCTTTTAGCGCGGGTCGGGTGGCGGCGGAAATGCTCGTGGAAACCTGCTCTAAGTCCACGAATTCACGTTATTTTCAAAGTTGACTCCGCATAAAAGGCTGTGCTAAGAATAGTGACTTTTTCTGAATTATAACGGGTAGGGTCGGCCTGTGCTTTTCCCCGGTTCCGGCCGGTGTATTCGGATTATCCTTATTCTTGAAATAAAATGGAGACCGTCTCATGAAGATGACTGGATCGCAGATTTTAGTGGCGTGCCTCAAAAAAGAGGGTGTGAAGACCTTGTTTGCTTATCCGGGCGGCGTTAATCTCCCGATCTTTGACGTACTCTATGACGAGGAAGCGATTGATGTTGTGCTCTGCCGTCACGAACAGGGTGGTGCGCATATGGCCGAGGGTTTTGCGCGCGCCACAGGAAAAGCGGGCGTGGTTTTGGTGACCTCCGGGCCGGGCGCGACCAATACGGTGACGGCCATTGCCGATGCCGCCATGGATTCGACGCCGATGATTATCCTGACAGGGCAGGTCCCGTCGCAAATGATCGGGAACGATGCTTTTCAGGAGGCCGACATGGTCGGCATTACACGGCCTTGCACGAAGTACAATATTCTTGTGAAAGACGTGAACAATTTGGCGCAGGCTGTGAAAGAGGCCTTTTATATCGCAACTTCCGGGCGACCGGGGCCGGTCTTGATCGATTTACCCAAAGATGTGGTTATGGCGAAGGCCGCTTTCAAATACCCGGATTCGGTTTACATTCGAAGCTATTCCCCGAACCGCAAGGGCAATAAATGGCAGTTGAAACAGGCGGTTCAGGAAATTTTAAAAGCCAAAAAACCTGTCATCTATGCGGGTGGCGGTGTGCTGGCTTCGGAGGCACCTAAAGAGTTGCGTGCACTGGCTGAAACCGCACGCATTCCCGTGACCAATACCCTGATGGGGCTCGGCGGTTTTCCGGGAACCCATCCGCTCTCTTTGGGCATGTTGGGTATGCACGGCACCTACTGGGCCAATATGGCGATACATAACTCCGACCTGATTATTGCTGTGGGTTCGCGTTTTGACGACCGTGTGACCGGCAGGGTTAAGGATTTTGCGCCGAATGCGCGTATTATTCATATCGACATTGATCCGACTTCAATTCACAAGGTGATCACGGCCAATATTCCCATTGTCGGCGATGCCAAGACGACCTTGACGGAATTGAACCAATTGGTGAGTGCTTCCGGCAACGGGACGTCTGAAAAATATAAAGATTGGTTTGAACAGATCGAAGTCTGGAAAAAGGAACATCCGCTGACGTATGAGCAAAGCGGTGAGATGATTAAACCCCAATATGTGATCGATCAAATCTATCAAACGACACGCGGTGAAGCGATTATCGCAACCGATGTGGGTCAGCATCAGATGTGGGCGGCGCAGTTTTATAAATTCGACCATCCACGGACTTTTCTCACTTCGGGCGGTCTGGGTACGATGGGTTATGGATTGCCTGCTGCCTTGGGTGCGCAAAAGGCTTTTCCGGACAAATTGGTTTTTTGCATTGCGGGTGACGGTGGCATCGTGATGAATATCCAAGAGTTGACGACGGCGGTCGAAAACAAACTTCCCGTAAAAATCGCGATTATTAACAACCGTTATTTGGGTATGGTGCGTCAGTGGCAGCAGCTTTTTTATGACAAACGTTACTCCTCCAGTTTTATCGGAGAGCAGCCTGATTTTGTGAAATTGTCAGAGGCTTTTGGTGCGGTCGGTTTGCGTGCGAAAGAAGCCAAGGATGTTACCCCTGTGCTTGAAGAAGCACTTGCCATTGATAAACCGGTTGTGATGGATTTTTGCGTTGACGAAGAAGAAAACTGCTATCCGATGGTGCCGGCGGGCGCGGCCATTCATGAAATGGTGTTTCGTGATCCCGTCGGGCCGAGACCGGCGGAAGAAATTCTCAAGGCCAAAAAGGCCGGGGGGATTTTAACGGCGTAGGGCAGTGATCTCCGTTTTACTTTAGGATAGGCTTAGGATGCAGCATATTGTTTCGGTTTTAGTTGAAAATAAATTTGGCGCGCTTTCTCGTATTTCGGGGCTTTTTTCGGGAAGAGGTTTTAATATTGAAAGCCTGTCTGTCGGCCCGACGCTTGACCCCAATATTTCAACGATGACGATTGTGACCGAAGGGGATGACCGCATTATTGAACAGATTACGAAGCAGTTAAACAAACTGGTGGATGTGATTAAAGTGGTTGATCTTACCGAAAAAGAATATGTCGAACGGGAAACGGCCCTCATCAAGATCAACACGCGCCCGGAAGAT
>JALUVJ010000030.1 GCA_027020665.1 Nitrospira sp. | reverse complement strand
CCCTGGATACCGATAAAGACGGTGTACCGGACAGCCGCGATTTCTGCGCCGATACGCCTGCAGGGCTTGCAGTCGATGAAAAAGGCTGTCCGCCGCCCCGGAAGCGCGCAGGCAGCGAAGCCGATAGCGACGGGGACGGTGTGCCGGATAGCCGGGACCAATGTCCCGATACACCCGCCGGTACCGCAGTGGATGAAACGGGGTGTCCTGTGGATCAGGACAATGACGGCGACGGCGTGCCGGATTCAAAAGACCTCTGTCCGAATACACCCGCCGGAACGCCCGTGGATGAAACAGGCTGTGCTTTGCAAAAAGACAGCGATGGAGACGGTGTTTTCAATGAACTGGATAAGTGTCCCGACACACCCTTAGGCACCCGGGTGGACAAAAACGGCTGTCCCATTGAAATTCGCGAAAAAACGACAACCGAATCGCATATCCGCTTCGAGACCGGCAAGTCGGTCATTAACCCGGCATTCATGGGGGAAGTTGAACGCATCGCCGACTACCTGAAGAAATTCCCGGAGGTGACGATTGAGATCGAAGGGCATACCGACAACACCGGGCCGGAAAAACTCAACAAACGGCTTTCCCTGGAGCGTGCGGAAAGCCTGAAAAAAGCCTTGGTATCTCGCTTCGGCATTAAAGCCTCGCGGCTCAAGACAAAGGGGTATAGTTGGGATCGTCCGATCGGGGACAACAACACCGCCGAAGGACGGGAGAAAAACCGCCGGGTTGTGGTCACCCTCACGCCGGAAGGATAGTCATTTCAATCTTGGGGCCGGTGTGAAATCACGCCGGCTCCAAGCCTTCAGACAAGACTCCGGACATTTACCGCGCCTCTAAAATCGAAACCCTTCCCCATATAATCCGTGTGCCCTTCGATCCGGATGTCGTTTTCCTTGACGTCCTTAAGCACCTTAACATCCCTTCGGGTTTTTTGCTCAACTTTCTTTATTTTTTATAACATTTAGGGCTTTATTCGTTTTTAAAAAGTGCCGTAAAGGCGTAAGATAAAATTGAAGCCGTGGCCTGCTCACCGCCTCCCTTGTCCGGGAGACGCATCATAAATTGTCCTTAAATTTTATGAACAGAAGGAGGGGCGTCATGAGTCAATATCTCAACAGTCGGCATTTTCCTTCGGTCTCCCCGGAAGAGAATTTTAAACTCAAAACAAAGTTGGCCTTCTTACGGGATCAGGAGGCCTCGCGTGATTTTTTTTCGGTCACGGGCAACTATCGGCGCATCCTGGCAAACCCGCATCAGCGTAAACCTTGGCCGGAAATTCAGGACAAGCTCATGACCCTGTTGAAGTGCGGCATTTGCGGGAGCGGCCGGAGACGATAGACGATACAGGGTTTGAAGGACAATTGTTGCCTGAAAACCTCGAAAAAGAAAAAGCAATTCCTTGATAGCAAAACGGAAGCTGGGATCAGGGCATGCCGGACGAAGACAAAGCCTTTTGGCAACAACAGGCGGATCGCCACTGGATGATGGGTAAAAACATTCAAGACAAACGCATCGTGCCGATGGACGCATTGATGCGGATTATCGACATGAATTATCAGGAGCCCGACCCGTTCTTGCTTGCCATCGCAGAAGCAGGCCCTTCCCCCTTTGCCCGGCAGGCTGACATCTTTTTGGGCGCAGCGGATCAAGCCTCCATTTTGCCGATGAACCGTCCCGGCGGCCGTGAAAAACCCACGCAGTCAGGGCGAAAAAGAGCCGACAAGACGCCTTGCATTTGAATGTCGACACGCCCTAAATTCAGTTCAAGATATGGAACCACAGGAGGATGTACCATGGATAAAACACAATTCGGCGCCGGCGGAATTCATGTGGATCTCGGCGCACAAGCGGAAGCGGGTTCGCACACTGAAACATCGCCCGATATTTTCCGCATTCCAAACGATCGTTTTGGACAAATTCTGACCCTTTCCGATCTCGCCTTAAGCAATATCACGCTCGATCAATTCCCCGTCGTCAAGGCCTGGCGGCAAAAGCTGTTTTCGCCGGAAGGCCTACCCGAAATTTGCGATGAACTGCCCCGGCTCTTGACGGAATTCCTACGCCGTCCCGAATCGGAAAAACTGCCGCCCTACACCCGGCGGGCGAAGGCCTTGCATCATGTTTTTACGCACAAAACCCCTTTGGTGCGCAAGACGGATCTGCTTCCCGGCCAAACCACAACAAGCTTTGTCGGCCCGGTGGTCTATGTGGATACCATCGGCTACTGTATTTGGCCGGAATTGAAATCCGTCGCAACACGCGCACAAAATCCCTTTAAGATTCGGCCCGAGGTTGCGGAACGGCTCAATAAAGAAATCTTCCCCTACTGGCTCGAAAGCCGCCCCGTGCAGGAGGTCGCGCGTTACCGGGATTACGATACTGATCTTTACGCAAACGACGGCCGCGACACCGTGGACGGCGGCCGTTACCGCAACGCGCCCTCAATTGATCCTCCATTGAAAAAACGGGCCGGACAAACCCCGAAATGCCAGGAATTGATGGAGCGTGTTGCCTTTTATCTTTCCGACAAAGCCACTTGCGTTTCTCACACCGTGCCCGATTTTGAGCGCCTGCTGACCTACGGCCTCGATCAATTGAGGGCGCGCATGAATGACGACCTGGCCCAGTTGCCGGACGACAAAACACAAGAAAAGACATTTTTGAACGGCGTTCTGACCGTTTTTGAAGGCATGAAAATTTATGCGGCGCACTTGGCCGAGGCGGCGGAAGAAGCCGGAAATGCCGAACTTGCGGCGATTTGCAAAAAGATCCCCGCAAAACCCGCCGAAACGCTGCATGAAGCCCTGTGCAGCATCTGGATCGCCTATCATCTTTTGTTGCAGGAAAATACCAATTTCGGTCTGTCCATCGGCCGTCTCGATCAACTGCTAAACGGCTATTATCTGCGTGATTGGGAACAGCGTAACAGTATGGAAGAAAAGGAAAGCTACACCGCGCGGGCCGTGGAGTTGCTTTGTCACTTTTTCCTGCGCTGCTCCGATCATGTGCCGCTTTCGACAGAAGGCTCCGAGACGCTTTTTGCGGGCAGCGGCTCCAATCAGGCCCTGACCGTCGGCGGCACAAGATACAAAAACGGAAAGATCGTGGATGCCGTCAACGACATGAGCTACATCATCCTCAAAGCAACCGAACTCTTATCTATCCGCGATCCCAATGTGCACGCCCGTTATCACAAGAGCGTGCATCACCGGGATGCTGTGGGAAACCCTCTGCCGCCCGGCACATACGATCCCTATTTGAAACGCATCACTCAGGTCAATATGCTCACCCGCGCCACCCCGGCGCTGCACGGGGATGCCCCGGTTGTGCATGCGATGGCGCAATACTACGCAGCGCATGACGGCATCGGCCAAGAAGAAGCTTTGGCAGACGCGCACGACTACGCCTCCATCGGCTGCATCGAGCAAAATGCGGCCGGAAAACACTACGGCAATACAGGATCGACGCTTTTTGTCTTGCCCGCCGTGCTGGAGCTGGCCTTGTACGGCGGCAAGCACCGCAGCGACGGCATCGACCGGGACGCGCCCAACCTGTTTTATAATGAAACAGCGCATACTTCAACTCCTTTGACCGGCATGAAAAACATGGATGAATTTATTGCCGCCTTTCGTTTTCAATTAGATGAAATGGCGCGCCATGCCGTGCAGTGCAACAACTACCTGGGACGGGCAATGGAAGATGTGCGGCCTTCGCCGCTGCTTTCGGGTTTGTTTACGGGGCCGACCAATACACCGGATGCCCCAAAGAGCCGCGCCGCGAAATTCCGGGACGTGGCCGCGGGCGGAGCCAAGTACAATTCCGCCGGGATTGCGATCATCGGACTGGCCGACATCATCGATTCCTTTTGTGTCATCGATTCCCTGGTTTTCGGCGGAAAAATCAAGGCGGCGGAACTGCTCGCCGCGCTTGAGGCTGATTTTGAAGACAAAGAAAAAGAAGCGGATACGGGAGAAAAACAACCCTTCTGGATACGACTGATTGATTTTTTAAGAGGCTTGTTCAGCCGTCAAAAAATCGTGGGCACCCTGCCTAAGCTGAGCGCGGAACGCCTGAGGAAAATTGTCAAAAGCATCCACCTCGCACCCAAATACGGAGCGGGCGTGGATCAAACCCCCGGCGGAATCTACAATAATGCGATGGCCCTGCGCTACACCCACCTGCTCACCGGAATGATTCAGCAGGTGTTTTATCAATACCGCACACATCGCGGCGGGCGCTACTTGCCGGGCTATTGGAGCATGACCAATCACGCAGGGTTCGGCATGCTCACAAAGGCGATGCCAAACGGCCGAAAGGCGCGCATGCCCTTTGCCAGCGGTATCACGCCCTGTCCCGGCATCGTCAAACGCAACGGCGAACCGGTAATGATTCTTGACCACATCCTCTCCGTTGCCGAGGTAGACGGAGACACGGTGCAAAACGGCTATACCTACAACCTCAGCCTGACGACGCGTGATGCAACGCATTTTCAGGAGGACACGGCGCTGTTTTCAAAATACATGAAAACCTTTCTCGATAACGACGGCGTATTGGTGCAGCTTTGTGTCTCGTCGATCGAGGAGTTGAGCGCGGCACACGAAGCGGCGACGGCGGCGAGCAGTGCGGGCTCCGGAGAAAAGGAAGCGGCCGCACTTGCGCCTTACAAAGATTTGATGATCCGGGTGGCGGGCTATTCCGCCTATTTTGTGTCCTTGAGTCCGCAAATGCGGCAGGAGATTATCGACCGCTCGAACTTTGCGCTGGATTCCGGAGTGGAGCAGCACACTTTGACCGCCATTTAAAAAATGGCTTCAGGTAAGGAGGCGACTCATTATGCATGCGGGATTTCCCTGTTTCACCCAAGACCTTCAAAAAACGATGCGGCGCGGGGCGGCGGCGCGCGAGGTGCCGGAAGCCCTGGAAGCCGTCGGCGGCACGCTCATCGCAAGCGGCATGGCCGTGTTATTGAAACTGGGTTTTGCTTATGTGATGCGGGACAGCTTGCTCGACAAAGACCGTTCTGAAAAGGCAATGTCCTTTTTTCGGAACAATTTTATTTTCACTGACCCCAACGCACCGGGCGGTGAACGCTATTATCAGGGCAAGTTTCTGATTCGCACACGCAAGGCCAAAGACAATATGAATGTCTACATGACTTTTTGCGCGAAACCCGAGGAATTATTCACAGACACGCCCTTCGGGCGCTCTTTAAATCCTCTGGCGGTGGTTTCCACAAAAATCCTGGATGAAGAACGGGCTCAGCGCCTTGAGGAGACAGCGGGGCAGGTCGATCTGGTCATTCGCTTTAAAGACAACCGGGCGATCTTGCGTCTCATCGGTCAAGACGATATCGACATCGTCGGTCTGCTTTTAGAGAATGTGGTGCAACTGACCGGCAATGTGGGACATCTTTTTAAATTGGGGGCAATCGCTGCTGAAACAGAAGCAGCCTTGGGATTAAAATCGTAGGGGCGAGAACTCCGCCCCCGATGCCAATTGGAACACAAACCTTTGGAAGCACACGCCTTTATTTTTGATATCAAGCGGGATTGCAGTGAGGACGGGCCGGGCATTCGCACAACGGTTTTTTTTAAAGGCTGTCCCCTGTCCTGTCCTTGGTGTCAAAATCCCGAGGGCAAACAGAAACGTCCTGAGTTGTCATTTCGTGCCGAAGCCTGCACTGCGCCCGCTTGCGGCCTTGCCTGTATCGCACAATGTGAAGTCGGCTGTTTGTCTTTTTTCAACGCACTGCAAGTGGATTTTGAGCATTGTATCCGCTGTGAGGCCTGTTTCGAGGTCTGCCCCACGCAAGCCCTGGAGCCGGTTGGTTATACGATTTCTTTGAGCGATCTTCTGTACCGGCTTTTAATTGACGAAGCTTTTTACCGTTCGAGCGGCGGCGGGATCACCTTGTCCGGCGGCGAGGTAACGGCGCAAATGCCTTTTGCCTCTCAACTTTTAAAGGCCCTGAAAGCGCGCAAGATCAACACCGCCATCGAAACCTGCGGCTTTTTTGAGTATGCACAGTTTGAATCCCGCATCTTGCCCTATTTGGATCTTATCTATTTCGATTTAAAATTGATCGATGAAAACGAGAGCCTGCGTTACACGGGGCGCTCTAATCAATTAATTCTGGAAAATTTCAAGCGGCTGGTCAAGGCACGCGGGACCGATGTGATCCCCCGCATCCCCCTGATCCCCGGCATCACCGACAGCGAGAACAACCTTTCGGGCATCGCCGCCTTTTTAAAATCGCTACAGGTGGCCAAAGCGGTTTTATTGCCCTACAACCCGCTTTGGCAGGATAAACTGACCCGCCTGAATTTATCCCCCCGGTATGCACGCCCTACCTTCATGACCCCCAAAGAAAAAGACGCTTGCCTCCGTCGTATTGCCGAAGCGGGCACATCGTCGGCGGATGGGTAATCCACGCTTCAATCCGAACACTTCAAGGCGAATAACTGTTGATTGCTCCCATATGCGCAGGATATCTGCTAATATTCCATTGCGATGAATTTGATCTCCCGGAGCGTCCCTCATAAAAAAATCACTCTTTTTTTTATTGTTCTTTTGTTATTTCCGAGCACTTCATCCTGTTTAAATGCAGGGCAAATCTCGACGGCGGCGATTGTGATTGAATTTGAAGACGGCCTTGAACGCGTTTCGGAAAAGGTTTTGGCAATGTATCCGGCACTTAAATCCGAAATCGAACACACGCTGGACTGGCCGCTTGATTTTAGGATACATGTGCACATGCTCCACCGGGCCGCTTTTCAAAACATCATGAAGGGAAAACAGGCTGCGGCCTACGCCGTTCCGGAAAAACACCTCATTGTGATCGATACATCAAAGATCCGGGAAACCCCCTTCAGCCTGGATGCGACACTGAAACACGAGATGACGCATCTTTTATTGCATCATCACATCAACACAGGGCAGCTGCCCAAATGGCTTGATGAGGGCATTGCCCAGTGGATCAGCGGTGAGGCGACGGAGATTTTGAGCGGAGGCAAAGGGAAGCGTTTTCAACAGGCCGGCCTGTCGGGCCGCTTGATGCCTTTATCCCGATTACACACGCACTTTCCGGAGGATGAAACGTCTGTCTTGCTTGCCTATGCGCAGTCGAAAAGCGTCGTCGAATATCTGCACCGAGAATACGGCATTTCAGGCTTGAGGCGCCTTTTAAAAACCTTGAAAGCGGGTGAAACATTACAAAACGCCGTGTTCAACAGTTTATCCCTTTCCTTGGCAGATCTCGAAAAGGCGTGGCAGGCGCATCTCAAAAAAAAGGTGACATGGATCGCCTTTTTGGGGAACAATCTGATGCTGCTGCTTTTTACCTTCGGCGGCTTGCTGACGGTTTACGGTTTTATCCGCTTTATCATTAAAAAAAGAGCGTATAAAGACGATGAAGCGGACTTGAACGATACGGATTTCCTTTAAAGCGTTTTAATCAAGGACAAGGTGCATGATGAATCTCTATGCTTTGATCATTCTTTTCACGCTGTTTTTTGAGTACATTTTGAATCTGTTTGCGGATTTTTTAAATCTTAAAAACCTTGCGACTGCGCTGCCTGAAGAAATGAAGGGCGTCTATGATGCGGAAGCCTATCGCAAATCACAGGAATATACCCGTGTGACAACGCGTTTCGGACAAATCGTTTCGAGTTTCATGCTGGCGCTCACACTCGCCTTTTGGTTTTCGGGCGGATTTAATCTTGTGGATCAGTGGTTGCGCGGCCTGGACTTGAATCTCCTGCTCACCGGCGTGCTTTACATCGGGCTTTTGAGCCTGTTGCAATCGCTGCTTATGCTGCCCTTTTCGCTCTATCGCACCTTTGTCATTGAAGAAGGTTTCGGTTTTAATAAAACCACACCTACGCTGTTTATGACGGATAAGCTAAAAACCGCAGGACTCGGCATTGTTATTGGCGGACCGCTTTTGGCCCTGCTCTTGGCTTTTTTTGAATTTGGCGGGCCTTATGCCTGGATCTATGCTTGGATTTCCGTTGCGGTATTTATGTTGTTTATGCAGGCGATTGCGCCCACCTGGATTATGCCGCTCTTTAATCGCTTTGAGCCCCTGGAGGCAGGAGAATTGAAAGAGGCGATCATGGCCTTTGCCCGCTCGGTCAACTTTCCCCTGCAAAACGTTTTTGTGATGGACGGCTCCCGGCGCACGAGCAAATCGAATGCCTTTTTCACCGGCTTCGGCAAAAACAAACGCATTGCGCTTTTTGATACCTTGATTGAATCACAATCAACACACGAATTGGTCGCCGTATTGGCACACGAAATCGGGCATTACAAAAAAAGGCACATCCTGCAAGGCATCGTCATCGGTATCCTGCAAACGGGTTTGATGTTTTATTTGCTCTCAATCTTCCTGAGCCATGACGGGCTTTACGCGGCTTTTTTCATGACAGAATCCTCCGTTTATGCCGGCTTGCTCTTTTTCGGCATGCTGTACAGCCCGATTGACTTTGTTTTATCCCTTTTTATGAACCGGCTTTCGCGGCAAAATGAATATGAGGCCGATCATTTTGCCGCGGAGACGACCGCACATCCCGAAAGCTTGGTAAAAAGCCTGAAAAAACTTTCGGCGCACAATCTTTCAAATCTGACCCCGCATCCGTTTTATACCTTTTTAAACTATTCTCATCCGCCTTTGTTGGATCGTATTCGGGCCATCCGGGCAACCTCCCTTCCCTAAAAGTAAGGAAGTTATCCATATTTTCGAAAAAGTAAATATTCCACTTGTGCTTTTATTGAAATCCAACTAATCTCATACACCTAAAAATCAGGGGAGTACTGTAATGTTGAAAGCCATTATTTTTGATTGTGACGGGGTCATTGTGGACAGTGAACCTCATCACCTGAAAGCCTTCCAGATCGTTTTGGAAAAAGAGGGCATCACCCTCACCAAAGAAAAATATTACGAAAAATACTTAGCGCTGGATGACAAGGGTTTGTTTGAAACCGTGCTGGCCGAACACAAGCGCCCGGTGGATAACACAATACTGAAACGGCTGATTTTGCAAAAAATGCCGATTTATAAAAAATTGTCGGGCGAAGAACGGTTTCTTTATCCCGGTGTGGTGGATTTCGTCAAAAAAGCCGAAGGCCGCTACAAACTGGCCGTGGCCTCCGGGGCTTTCCGCGGAGAAATCAAGTTTGCGCTGGACCAAGGCGGCATGCGATCCGCCTTTCCGGTAATCGTCAGCGCCCAGGATGTGCGAAATGGGAAACCCCATCCGGAATCGTTTCAGACCGCTTTAAAAAAACTCAACGACTTACATCCCCGGAACGCCCCCATTACCCCCCCGGAATGTGTTGTAATCGAAGATTCCCTACATGGGGTTGCGGCGGCACGCTCGGCAGGCATGCATTGTCTGGCGGTAACCACTTCTTATCCACGCGCATTGCTGATGGAAAAGGCGGACCGCGTTGTGGATCGTTTAACCGAGATCGAACCCAAAGATCTGGAATTGCTTTGCACGGAATAATATTCAGGCGTACGAAGACTTCATTTTAATGAATAAGGAGGCAGCATTGAATACAAAATTATCTCAAGTTGTTTTAATGGCATTTCTTTTTATCATCGGCCCCGTCACGGGAACAGCGTTTTCGGACGGTGATCACGGCGGTCATTGGGCTTATGAAGGCGATAGCGGCCCGGCGCATTGGGGCAACATCAAAGCCGAATTTGAACTGTGCAAAAAAGGGATGAAACAATCGCCCATTGATGTGACTTTCGGTCGAAATGCCGATCTTTCCGGTATTTTAGTCGATTACAACTCAAGGCCTTTGGAAATTTTAAATAACGGTTACACCATTCAAGTCAATATTGCCAAAGGCAGCAAAATCGAGGTGGAGCGCAAGGAATACGATTTACTTCAGTTTCACTTTCACAGCCCCAGTGAACATTGGATCAACGGTAAGGCATACGACCTGGTCGCACACTTTGTTCACAAAGAAAATAATGGCGATGAATTGGCCGTGATCGGCATTTTGTTTGAAGAAGGCAAGACCAATCCCGCATTGCAAGGGCTTTGGAAGCATTTGCCCCAAAAAGCCGGCGAAAAACATGCCGTTGCTGAAGTCACAGTCGATGCCGCGAAGATTCTCCCGAGCGACCGTTCCTATTATCATTATTCCGGTTCATTGACCACGCCGCCTTGCAGCGAAGGCGTAAAATGGATGGTTTTGAAAAATCCCGTTCAAATTTCCAAAAGCCAGTTGGCCGCCTTTAGAGCCGTCATGGATGGCAATGTCCGCCCGGTGCAGCCTTTGCATGGTCGAATGATTGAGCAGAATTAGTCTTTCGGTTTATAGTGTCCATGATCAGAGATCATTGGACAACCGGCAAAAGGAAGGTTTTTCCGAATGCCGCATAAAAAAGGGCTTGGCCTTGCAAGGCCAAGCCCTTTTTGAGCGAGGGCGCTCCCAAGTCGGGCGCGCCCTCTTTTTATGCGTATTGTTTCCTCCTTAAGGCAGGCCGCTTACCTGCACGGGCGTTAAGGAGGAGGCATTGCTGCCATTGCCCAACTGGCCAGCCCCCCCGTAGCCCCAGCATTGCACCGTGCCGTTTGAGAGTTCCGCACAACTGTGGAGCCATCCGCTTGAAGCCCTTGTTGCCGTCGTGATGCCGCTCACCTCGACAGGGGTTAAGGAGGCGACGGTCGCCGTGCCGTTGCCCAACTGGCCCAAGAGGTTAGCTCCCCAGCACCGAATCGTGCCGTTTGCGAGCACGGCGCAGCTGTGCCCTCCTGATCCTGATGTGGAAACAGCACTCGCGGTCGTGATGCCGCTCACCTCAACAGGGGTGTTGGAGGCGGTAGTCGTGCCGTTGCCCAACTGACCCGTGCTGTTAAATCCCCAGCACCGAATCGTGCCGTTTGCGAGCAGGGCGCAGCTGTAGTCTGTGCCTACGGATACGGCCGTGGCCGTGCTGATGCCGCTCACCTCAACAGGGGTATTGGAAGAGACATTCGTGCCATTGCCCAACTGGCCCCGGTGGTTACGTCCCCAGCACCGCACCGTGCCGTTTGCGAGCACGGCGCAGGCACTGGAACCCCCGCTTGAAACGGCGGTAGCCGTCGTGATGCCGCTCACCTCAACAGGGGTTAAGGAAGAGACATTCGTGCCGTTGCCCAACTGGCCCCAGCCATTGTTCCCCCAGCACTGAATCGTGCCGTTTGCGAGCAGGGCGCAGGTGGTGGAAACCCCGCTTGAAACGGCCGTGGCCGTCGTGATGCCGCTCACCTCAACAGGGGTGTTGGAAGAGACATTCGTGCCGTTGCCCAACTGGCCCCAGAGGTTAAATCCCCAGCACTGAATCGTGCCGTTTGCGAGCAGGGCGCAGCCCTGGAGATACTTGGCTGAAACGGCCGTGGCCGTGGTGATGCCGCTCACCTCGACAGGGGTGTTGGAGGCGGTATTCGTGCCGTTGCCCAACTGGCCCCAGGTATTGTTCCCCCAGCACTGAAGCGTGCCGTTTGCGAGCACGGCGCAGTTGTGGTAGAGGCCGGATGAAAGGGTGGAACGGGTCGGCTCTCCGCCGATATCGGGAGTGGGAGTCGCCGAGACCTCCAGTGAATCCGCGCTTTCGCCGTTCACATTCACCGCCGTCACGACAAAATAATAGGTCGTGCCGTTGCTTAGGCCCGTCTCGATGTAGTTGGGCGTGACGCCCGTCCGCTGGATTCCATCCGCCAGGGTGCTGTAGTTGTCCTTGCTCACACCCGGAACCGATGCCATGTACAGATTGTAAGAATCGGCATCCGGGACCTCATTCCAGCTGACCCGAATCTGGGTATCCATGGAAAAGGCCGCGACACCGGCGGGCGCCTCAGGCGCACCGGGGGCCGAGATGGAAATGGCAAACCCCCGATTGTCCGACCGGGGCGGCGTGGCGCTGTCCTGCACTTCAATCGTGAAGTTGAAGGTGCCCTCCGTCGTCGGCGTACCGCTGATCTGCCCGCTTGCGCCCTCAAGTGTCAGCCCCGCCGGTAAGTCACCGGAGATAACGCTCCAGGCATACGGCTGAGTCCCGTTGGTGGCCAATAAGTTTGCAGTGTAGGCCGTGCCCACGACACCTGCCGGGAGCGACGAAGTGACAATTGCAAAGGGAGGCGGTGCGGATACGGAGATGAAGAACGATGCGGTATCCGACTGCGCCGGAGTCGAACTGTCTTGAACTTCAAGCGTGATCGGGAAATTGCCCGCTTCCGTCGGTATTCCACTGATCCGGCCGCTTGCGCCGTCAAGCGTGAGGCCTGCCGGCAAGTTACCGGAAGAGATACGCCAGTTATAGGGTTTCGTGCCGTTGGACGCGGTCAATCTGGCGTTATAGGCCGTGCCCACACGTCCCCCGGGCAGCCGACGTTCGATAATTTGAAGCGGCACAGGTTCTGTCACAATGCAATCCTCCAGGGTGACATCCGCCTCGGCGAAAGGGCCGACATTGATCGTCGTCACGACAGGTTTTCCGTCCTGGTCAAAAAAGCTCACGCTGAGCGTTGCCAACGCATCACGACGCATCGCGACGCGAAAGTTGCCATCGGCGTTCGTGAAAGCAGAAGCCGATCCGGAATAGTTGATGCCGTCGGTTGTTACTCTGACATTCGCAACCGGCTGATTGGCCGTATCCCGGACGCAGCCGGAGACAAATACGGTGACCATGGGTTTGTCGGCGTTCCAGGCCCCGAAACGCTGCACCGTGCCCACGTAAAACTGATCAGGGGCGGTGCCCTGCAATGTGGCCTCGCCTTCTTCGACCCAACGGCCCGTCGTTTCATTGAAGATCAATAAAGGGATGGTCGCCGGAGGCGTCTCCGAAAGCGAGCCGAGCGGGATGCGGATGCTGGCGCTTTCTCCGGCCCGCAGCGTGTAGCGTTCCCCGTTATCGTCCCGCACATCCACACGCAGCGCGCCAAAGCTTTCAATCTCAACCGCGGCGCTCTCACCGGAGAATATCGCCGTATAATCCCCCGGCATAATGTTGGAATTGACGGCCGGATTGATGGCCGTGAGCGCCACATTGACGCTGGCAGACGCGGTTCCCCCGCCGATTGGCACAAGCCCGCCTGCGGGAATGTCGACTTGCGCGCTTGAATCCGGCACCGTGACTGTGCCGCCGGAAGCGACATCGACGCTCTCGATCACTCCGATGGGAAGTAATTCCACATCAAGCGACACCCTTGCTTCGGCGATCACACGCGCAATTTGAACGGTTTGGACAAAACCCGCGGCTTCGATTTGAATGACGACGCGCTCGCCGACCTCAGTCGTCAGGGTAAAAACCCCGTCCGCATCGGAAATGACGGTCACCGGGCCCGTGCGAAGGCTTGCGTTCGGAATGGCCTCACCGGTTGTCGCGGAGACGATCTTGCCCGAGACCGTTCCTGTTGCAGCGCCGCCGCCACCGCCGCCGTTATGATTTCCGCATCCTGTCGTTAGAAAAAAAATCATTAGGATCAACCCAATCTGTCTAAGGTGTTTAATTTTCACTGTTAGAGTCCTCTCTTTTAATTTGATTGCAGAAACCCGCCGGATTTCCGTCAAAGTAACGGCTCGCCTCTGCGGTGAACGAACATTAAAGGAATCGGAATCGGCTTCAAATAAAACCAAGCCCTAAAATGGCGTGTCCGCTTCGAGCAGTTGCTGGACACACCCCCCACTTCACTCGCCTGCCGTGGCCAACCCATTTTTTACGGCAACTTGTGCGAATTAATCTGTGAAGTAATAAATAAAGAATGTGTGAACGGCCCCGTTCTAACATACCCGTTTAGGCGCGTCAATCCCCTCTTTTGAGGGGGGTCGATTTTTAGAATTTTGGATCAACGCAATACAAGACTGAAGGCCCCTCGACGATAAGTTGCGGGGTTCGCGGCGGGTCGATTGAAATCGACTTTATCCGATGCCGATACGCTGAAAAACCTTCGTCCGTGATCCACCCTCCAAAGGCCTTGCCCGATTTATTGACTCTCCAAAGGCAAAATGCTAAATTTGGCGCACTTTTATGCTGGCAATCAAGACCCTTCGGGACAAATTGGAACAGGTCAAGTCCGCGCTTGCAACACGGCAGAGCGACATTTCTTTTACACAATGGATTGCAGCCGATCAAAAGCAACGCCGACTCAAGCAAACAATCGAAACCCTCAAATTTAAACGCAACCGGGCCTCTGAGGAAATCCCTAAACGAAAGCGCGCGAAAGAACCCCTTGATGCCCTGCTGAAAGAAATGAAAACCGTCTCGGAGGAAATTTCGCGCTATGAAGCCGAACTAAAACGGATCGAAGCGGAAAATGCAGATTTCCTCCTGAATTTACCCAATGTGCCGCATGTTTCCGTGCCCGTGGGCAAGGATGAAACGGAAAATCAGGAGATTCGCCGCTGGGGTGAAAAACCCGTATTTTCGAAGGCTCCGCTGAGCCATTGGGTCATTGGGGAAACACTGGGCATTCTGGATTTCGAACGGGGTGCGAAAATGAGCGGCAGCCGCTTCGTTTTGTATCGGGGTTTGGGTGCAAAACTCGAACGAGCCCTCATCAATTTCATGCTGGATTTGCACACCACTGCGCACGGCTATACGGAAATATTGCCCCCCTTCATCGTAAATCGAAGCAGCATGACCGGCACCGGCCAATTGCCCAAATTTGAGGATGATCTATTTCGCCTGAAGGACAGTGACTGCTTCCTGATCCCCACCGGAGAGGTCCCGCTGACCAGCATCCACGCGGATGAAATTTTGGCGGAATCCGATTTGCCTTTAAATTACACCGCCCACACCCCTTGTTTTCGTCGTGAAGCGGGCTCTTACGGACAAGACACACGCGGCCTGATCCGACAGCATCAATTCAACAAAGTCGAGCTGGTGAAATTCACATCGCCAACGGATTCGTACGACCACCTGGAGCAACTGCTTGCCCATGCCGAAACCGTGCTGCAAAAACTGGGACTGCATTACCGCGTGGTTTCACTTTGCACCGGGGATCTGGGGTTCCATGCCGCAAAGACCTACGATATCGAAGTTTGGGTGCCCTCGCAGGAGAAATACCGCGAAATCTCCTCTTGCAGCAATGTGGAGGATTTTCAGGCCCGCCGCGCAAAAATCCGTTACCGCACCGCCGACGGAAAAATCGAACACCCGCATACGCTCAACGGTTCCGGTCTTGCCGTCGGGCGCACCGTCGTCGCCCTGCTCGAAAATTATCAGCAGCCGGACGGCAGTGTGGTCATTCCCGAAGCCCTGCGATCTTACATGGGAGGCCTTGAAAAGATTTCATAGGTCTTGTTAAAACAATTCATGACTTAATCAGAGCTTTCTTAAGGAGAGGTGGCTGAGCGGTCGAAAGCGGCGGTCTTGAAAACCGTTGAACTGAAAGGTTCCCAGGGTTCGAATCCCTGCCTCTCCGCCATTTTCCTTTAGTTATCAGTCAGATAGCCTTCTCGTAGAGCCAAGCCTCTAATTCTCTCAGTTCCAGAAAAATTACTTTGGGACAATTTTGGGACACTTCACTATGCTTCTCGTTCTAAACATCGAGTTTAGGGAGAAAGACATGGCAACCTTGACAAAGCGTGGCGATGGGCAGTGGCAAGCCAAGATTCGCCGCAGGGGTTATCCGGCAGTTTCAAGAACATTTAGTACCAAAGCCAAGGCCGAGCGCTGGGCAAGGATCATCGAATCAGAGATGGACGATGGCGCGTTTGTTTCGAGGACAGAGGCGGAGTCCACTACTCTGAAAGAGGCGCTACAGCGATACCTCAATGAAGTCACTCCGACTAAGAAGGGTTCACGACAGGAGGCTGACCGGGTAAGAGCATGGATGGAGCATGAATTGGCTTCATCGTTGAGGCTGTAGGAAAACCTAAAAAACCAGTATAAAAATTGTCCCGTTTCTGCTAGAATGTACTCCGTTAAAGTATGTCAATTGGAGAAGAGGCATGGCGAAATACAAAGCATATTCC
>JALUVJ010000029.1 GCA_027020665.1 Nitrospira sp. | reverse complement strand
GGGCAGGTGTGGGGCGGTGATTGCGCGCATGGTTTTTATTCTAGAATGCGCGTTCAAATTTTTAGTCAGAGCTTCCTTAAACCGCGCATCCTGAAGGCAGAATAAAGCCCTTGACCTGCTTGTGGTCTTTTGTATAATGAAGAACTTTCAGATCCTTATGATCTTAAGGAGTTTAAGTGGCCCAACTCAAATTTGAAACAGCACTCTCACGCTTGGAAGAGACCGTCAGTGTGTTGGAAAAAGGAGATTTGCCCTTGGAGGAAGCCTTAAAGGTTTTTGAAGAAGGCATTCGTCTCTCTAAGACCTGCATGAAAACGCTGTCTGAAGCCGAAAAAAAGATAGCGGTGTTGATTGAGGGCAAAGACGGCAAAAAAAAGGCGCGTCCTTTTACGCTTGCAGAAGATAACAGCGCAAAAAAGGATGCGCCAAATGGATAAGTCTGAGCTGGCAAACTATTTGGCGGCGCAAAAATCCGATGTGGATCGCCTGCTGAACTCCTATCTGCCCGGGCCGAAATGTGATCCGCCCCTGCTTCACGAAGCAATGCGTTATTCGCTTTTTGCCGGCGGAAAACGCATCCGCCCCATTCTTTGTTTGGCGGCATGTGAATCCGTCGGCGGACAAAGCGCCCTTGCCCTTCCTTTTGCGGCGGCGATTGAATTGATCCACACCTATTCGTTGGTGCATGATGATCTGCCCGCGATGGATGATGATGACTACCGTCGCGGAAAATTGACCAGTCATAAAATGTTTGGAGAAAGCACGGCGATTTTGACAGGGGATGCGCTTTTGACTGCCGCCTTTACCATGATGGCCGAAAAAGGCCTTTCCGGAACCGTCTCTCCCAAAAAAATACTCCGTGTGATCCTGGAATTGGGATCTGCATCGGGCAGTACCGGCATGGTGGGGGGACAACTCAATGATATCGAAGCACAGGGTCAAGATGATATTTCGCTGGAAATGCTCAAGCGCATGCATACACACAAGACTGGTGTTTTAATCCGTGCGTCCGTTCGTATCGGCGGTATTTTGGGTGGGGCGGGACCCAAAAAATTATCCCGCTTGACCGCCTTTGGGGAGAAAATCGGTCTGGCGTTTCAGATTGCCGATGATGTGCTTGATGTCGAAGGTGAGGCAAAAAAGCTCGGCAAGTCGGTGGGGCGCGACGAAAGCAAGGGGCGCTGTACTTATCCGGCACTGATAGGGCTTTCACGCGCAAAAAAAGAGGCGCATGTCTTGGTTGAAGAAGCTTTGTTCGGCATCAAATCTTTTGGGCCGGAGGCCGATCCCATACGCCATGTTGCGGCATTTCTCATTGATCGGGAAAAATAGGACCGGGAACTTTAAGCGGGGAAATGTAAATGTCTTTATTAGATAAAATTAATTCACCTGAAGATCTGAAAAAGATCCCACGGGAAGACCTGCCTGAACTCGCGAAAGAGATACGGGCCGTGATTCTTGAAACCGTTTCCGATAAAGGCGGGCATCTGGGTGCAAGCCTCGGCACGGTGGAATTGACCATTGCCTTGCATGCCTGTTTTGATACGCCCCGTGACCGCTTGGTTTGGGATACCGGGCATCAGGCCTATCCGCATAAGCTGTTGACCGGACGACGGGATGTCTTTCCGACTTTGCGCCAATACGGCGGCATCAGCGGTTTTCTCTCACGCAACGAAAGTGAATATGATGCCTTTGGTGCAGGGCATGCGGGCACTTCGATTTCAGCCGCCTTGGGCATGGTTGAAGCGCGGGATCAAAAAGGTGAACAACACCATGTGATTTCAATTATTGGCGACGGTTCGATGACCGCCGGCATGGCTTACGAAGCCCTGAACCACGCGGGGGCGCTGAAGCGAAACCTGATCGTGATCTTAAATGACAATGAAATGTCGATTTCCGAAAATGTCGGTGCTTTTTCCGCCTATTTAAACCGTATTCTTTCAGGGCACTTGTACACAAAGGTCAAGAGCGAAACGGCTACTTTATTAAAAAATATCCCCAAAATCGGCCCGCCGATGCTTGAAGTTGCAAGACGCGCGGAGGAATCCGTGAAGGGCATGATTGTACCGGGTTTGCTTTTTGAAGAACTGGGTTTTGAATATTTCGGTCCGATTGACGGACATCGTCTGGATCATCTTTTGACGACCTTTGACAATATTAAGGACCTCAAAGGACCCATCCTTTTGCATGTCGTGACAAAAAAGGGGAAGGGCTATGCCCCGGCGGAGGCCGCGCCCGCAGCGTATCACGGTACGCCCTCTTTCCATCTAGCGACAGGTCAGGCGAAGAAAAAGGCCGGAAAAACACCCCCTTCATATACCTCTGTTTTTGCAAAAACCTTGATCGGCTTAGCGAAAAAAGATAAAAACATTGTTGCGATCACGGCGGCCATGCCGGCAGGCACGGGCTTGAATTTATTTGCCGAGGCATTTCCAAATCGTTTTTACGACGTCGGAATTTCGGAGCAGCATGCTGTGACGATGGCGGCAGGCATGGCGGCAGACGGTTTGCGACCCGTGGTGGCGATTTATTCGACTTTTTTACAGCGCGGCTTTGACCAAATTGTGCACGATGTCGCCTTGCAAAAGCTGCCCGTTGTGTTTTGCCTTGATCGTGCCGGGCTGGTCGGTGAAGATGGCCCGACCCATGCGGGTGTGTTTGATATTGCTTATCTTAAAGGCATTCCGAATATGATTCTGATGGCCCCTAAGGACGAAAATGAGTTGCAGCACATGCTTGCGACGGCACTAGAGCAAAAACAACCTGTTGCGCTGCGCTATCCACGGGGGGCAGGTATCGGGATTGCCCTTGATAAGAAGATGGAAGCACTCCCCGTCGGCAAAGGAGAGATCGTGATGGGGAATCACGCGGCAACGTGGGATGTGGCATTTGTCGCCTTGGGCAACATGGTTTATCCTGCCCAGGCGGCGGCATTGCGTTTGGAAGAAACGGGTTTATCCGTTGGGGTGATCAATGCCCGTTTTGCAAAACCGCTTGATCAGGCCTTGCTGGTTTCTGTTGCGAAACGATGCCAAAAAATTGTGACCCTGGAAGAGCATGTTTTGTCCGGTGGTTTTGGGGAATCCGTGCTGGCTCTTTTGGCAGATCAACAAAACCCGGGCCGTATTCCTCCCGTATCCGTGCATCGCATCGGTCTTCCCGACGCTTTTATTGAGCACGGGCCTCAAAAACGTCTGAGAGCGGATGCCGGACTCGATCCGGACGGCCTTTTTGAGCGTGTCAAGCATTTTGCCGGTATCAGTGAACCCCGTGCGGATTTAGACCCGGGGCCGCAGGTGAGGAAGCCTTCTCACGTCAAGGCGATATAGTCGCCTGAATGCTCGACTTCTCCACGTCAGCTTGTTTGTTAAGACGGACTCAAAAAATTGATAAAATATCAAAAGACCGCTTAGACCGTTTGGTGTTTCTCCGTGGTCTGGCGGAAAGCCGTGAACGGGCCCGCGCCTTGATTTTAAGCGGTGTTGTGATTGTCAACGGGAATAAGGTCGATAAGGCGGGTGTTTTGGTTAAAGCGGATGCCGAGATCAGCCTCTGTGGTTCTGTGCTTCCCTTTGTTAGCCGAGGGGGCGTAAAATTAGAAGCGGCCTTAAACGCTTTTTCGGTCGATGTGAAGGCCGCTGTGGCAATCGATGTCGGTGCTTCCACGGGCGGATTTACGGATTGCCTGCTAAAACGGGGCGCCGCACGTGTATACGCGCTTGATGTAGGCTATGGTCAACTCGCCTGGTCGCTTCGCCAGGATTCCCGCGTTGTTGTTTTAGAACGTCAGAATGTTCGAAACATCCCGGCGGAGGCCATTCCGGAGCAGGTTGACCTTGTGACGATCGATGTGTCGTTTATTTCTTTGGAAAAAGTCATTCCCGCTGTCGTGCCCCGGATAAAAGCGGAGGGGCATTTGATTGCATTGGTCAAACCGCAGTTTGAGGTGGGCAAGGGCGGTGTGGGCAAGGGCGGGATCGTTCGGGATGCTGAAAAACGCGAAGCCGTTGTGGAACGGATTTGCGGCTTGGGGAAGTCATGGGGGTTGAAAACGGTGGGTCATCTCTGTTCTCCCATTCGGGGTCAAAAAGGAAATATTGAGTACTTGATTTATTTCCGGCGTCTGCTTCCTGAATCTTGAGACTCTCCGGGTTTCGGTATTTGCTCCAGAATCTTTAGGCATTAATTTTAAGGAGGATCATGAAATGAAGGTTTTGGTGACGGGAGGTGCGGGTTTTATCGGTTCTCATCTTGTGGATCGTTTGATTGAGGAAGGCCATGAAGTGGTTGTGGTGGATGATCTTTCCACGGGGAAAAAGAAAAATCTGAACAAAGAAGCGGTCTTTTATAAAATGGATATTTTAAGCAGCAAGCTTGAGCGCATTTTCCAAAAAGAAAGACCGGAAATCATCAGTCACCATGCGGCGCAGATGGATGTGCGTAAGTCGGTAGCGGATCCTGCCTTTGACGCCAAAAGCAACATTATTGGGCTGCTGAATTTATTGGAGTGTGCCGTGAAAAACGGTACCCGACGCGTTATCTTTGCTTCGTCCGGTGGCGCACTCTATGGAGAGCAGGATGTCTTTCCCGCACCGGAGACCCATGCCACAGCACCGCTTTCACCCTATGGGGTGAGCAAGCTCTCGAGTGAACACTACTTGTATTATTACCAAGAAGTCTGCGGTTTGGAGTATGCGGCCTTGCGTTATGCGAATGTGTACGGGCCGCGCCAGGACCCTTTTGGCGAGGCGGGGGTTGTTGCGATCTTTACACAAAAATTATTGAAAGAGGAGCAGCCGACCATTAATGGAAACGGCATGCAGACGCGGGACTATGTTTATGTGAAAGATGTCATCGAAGCCAACATGGCTGTCATGAACAGAAAGGTGAGTGATACCTTTAATGTCGGCACGGGTATTGAGACATCGGTCAACCAGTTGTTTCAAAATCTCTTGGAGATTACCGGTTCCGATTTGAAGGAGATTCACGGTTCTGAAAAAAAGGGGGAGCAGAAACGAAGCTGCCTTGATGCAAAAAAGATTTACAATGTCCTGGAGTGGGAGCCCAGTGTTTCGCTCAAGGAAGGTTTGAAAATGACCGTCGATTATTTCAGGCAGCTCTGATTCCGGAAGCTCAGACTTAATCGGAGCTGCCTGAAGTTCGGGGTGAAGGAACATTTTTTGGGTGATTTGCCTTTTTTCATTATTAGTGTGCTTGTGAATGAAGCCTCAGTGAGGAGAAAGAATGGATTTAAAAAAGCTTGAAGTGACCATTAAAAATCTCAAATCTAAACTCAACTCAAAAAAAGAAACGGAAGGGGATGCGCTGCTTGCGCGAAAAACAAAAAAACGTTTGAAACGTGCCCAACGCCTGAGGCGGTCTATGCTTAAAAAAGCGGCGTCTCTTGCGGCTAAAACGAAGAAAAAAGAGGAAGCAGCTTCCTGATGACAGGTTTAAAGGTGGGGTTGGCACTTGGGGGAGGGGGTGCCAGAGGCATTGCACATATCGGTGTGTTGAAGGTCTTGGAAGCAGAAGGTATTCAGATCCATATGATCGCGGGCACCAGTTTCGGTTCCATCGTGGGCGCGATGTATGCACAAAACCCGGCGATCGAGCCTTTGCAACAACGTGTTCTGGCGTTTTTAAAAAGTGAGGCCTTCCGGCGCACGAAGATCTTTTTTATTAAAAGACATTATGAGGAAAAAAAGAATAAAAGTTTTATGACCAACCTCAAGAACTATCTTCAGAAGGGGATTTTTTGGGGAATTTCACTTCAGCGCACTTCTTTTATTTCAGAGGATGTTTTTCTTTTTCAAATGGGGCAGCTCCTGGAGGACAAGCCGATTGAGCAAACACGGATTCCTTTTGTTGCCGTTGCGACTGACCTGACAAACGGCAGGGAAGTCGTGCTTTCAACAGGGGCAATCCGAAAGGCGGTTGCCGCAAGTTGTGCGATTCCGGGTGTGCTGCCTCCGATTCATATGAACGGAGTCCAGTTGATTGATGGCGGATGGGTCAATCAAGTGCCTGTGTCGCCGCTGCAAAATCAGGGCGTGGATGTTGTGATTGCCGTGAATATTTCTGAAGAGGTGGAAACAGGCACGGGGGTTTTTGACAGCGGCTTAGACGTTGTCTTGCGTGCCAATGAAATTACGCGGTGTATTTTATCCAATACCCAGCTCAATGATGTGGATTTTTCAATTCGCCCCAATATCGGGGATATCCACTGGTCCGATTTCTGGCGTTATGACGAGGCAATTCAAAAGGGAGAGGCTGCGGCCCGGGCGGCGATTAAGCCGCTCAAGCAGCTTTTGTGGCGAAAACGCGTTAGAAAATTCCTAACAATCAGTCATTAAGGAAGCTTCCGATTCAGTTTTTTACGGGTGCTCTTCGACCCAAACAATGCCGTCGGGCGTGGTTTCTTTTTTCCAGATGGGAGTAATGCGCTTTAGTTCGTCGATACACCAAGAACACGCGCGGAAGGCGTCTTTCCGATGTTCTGCGCCGACGACAATCAGGACGATGTTTTCTCCAATTGAGATTTCTCCGACGCGGTGGATGATGGTGACCTCGATGATGTCGTAATCTTTCAGGGCCTGTTCGCGGATTTCCGCCAGGCGTTTTTCAGCCATGCCGGGGTAATGATCAAAATCGATTTTATGGATTTCCTGGCCTTTTGAAAAATCACGTGCGGTGCCTAAAAAGTTAACGACACCCCCGATTCTTTTGGAGCAGGCCAAGAGCTTCTTTGTCTCTTCCTCAATACTGAAATCTTCTGTCTGAACCCGAATGCGATCTTGATCCATAAGACTGATATCCTTTCAAATAAGGTGGAATGATCCGCTTAATTTTTATCCGCCTGCAAATGGGGGAAGGAAGGCAATCTCATCTCCATCTTGAATGATGGCGTCTTTTTCAAGCACTTCCTGATTGACGGAAATAAGGATACCCCCTTTTTGCATGATATCGACCAAGGGGGGCAGATCTGCTTTGAGTTGCTCAATCAGTTGATTCAAAGAAGTCCCTTCTTTTATCTCGAGGGAGATTTCTTCTTTTCCAACAAGACCCTTGAGTACTGCGAAAAACTTGACTTTTACCATTATTCGTTACCCCTCTTTTTCCCGGAAATATAACTGCTTTCAATGAGATCTGTCAAGAAAGCTTACCATAAGTAGAGACAATTTGCTTTGGGATAATGGCTTGGATTGTGTTCGGTTTCATTTGCTTTTGAGCCGGATGCAGGTGATTATTTTGTGCCCGAATCAACGGCCGGTTCGATCATTTTTAGCTTGGCCGTATTGCTCTCTAAACGCATCCGAAGACCAAAAGGCAGGGTTGCGGTTCCCTCTCCATGTCCTGAAGGAAAACCGAAAAGGATGGGGAAGTCATATTCACCCAAGATATCAAGGATGATTTCCGGCAGTGTTTCTGCGTGACAGCCCGGCATTTGACCGAAAACGACGCCTTTGACGCGATCAAATTTGCCCAGTGATTTTAGATAGGAAAGCATCCGGTCGATTCGGAAAGGGGCTTCGTTAATATCTTCCAGAAATAGAATTTTGTGATCCGTGTCAATCTCGTAGGATGTGCCGATGCTGGTGCAAATAAGCGTAAGACAGCCGCCGATTAAAATGCCTTCGGCATTACCGGTGCGGAGGTTTGTGACGCCTTTGTATCGCATGTCAAAGATGTTTCCCTTTAAAAGGTTGAAAAAATCATTTTCCATTTGAAAAGAAGGGGCACCGCCGAACATTGTGGCCACCATTGGGCCGTGGAAACTCAGCCAGCCGAAGGATGAATGAAGATAAAGCAGCAGGCTTGTGATATCGCTTGAGCCCACAAAAATTTTAGGTGATTGAATCAGGCTTTGAGGATTGAGCAGCGGAATAATGCGCGCCGAACCGACGCCTCCCCGTGCGCAAACGATTGCATCTACCGCGCTGTTTTCAAACATTTCTTGTAAGTCTTCCGCACGTTCTTGATCCGTTCCCGCAAAATAGCGGTGTGCTTTTTCGAGATGTTTTCCCAGGACGATTTTCATGCCACGGGACACAAGCCATTCAAGGCCTTGTCGGAGACGCTCCGCATCCACCCGCCCGGAAGGCGCAATGACCCCGACCGTCCCTCCTTTGAGGAGGGGCGGGGGTTTGATGATCTTTTTTTGAGAACAGGCGTATTTATCCATGAATGAAGGTCTCAAAAATGATGTCATGCAGTTTGGGGCGAAAAGTGCGGATGGCTTCGTTGTTTCTGCCGGGGTGGACACGGTTACTCAAAAAAACGACGACAAGTTTGTGTGTGCGATCCACCCAAATGGAAGTGCCGGTAAAACCCAGGTGTCCGAAACTTTCGGACGAAAAATAATGGCCGGAAGATGAAACGCCGGGCGATCCCGTATGCCTTGCGACAGAAGGCGTATCCCAGCCGAGCCCCCAAGAAGTGCCTGCCGGATTTTGTGTGCTGCTTTGTCTTGAAACAAAATGTTCTGCGATGTCAGGGTGCAATAAGCCTTTGTCGTCCAATGCATCAATCCAGGCCCGGACGAGTTGATTGACGCCGGAGGCCGTTGCAAAAAGTCCCGCGTGCCCGGAAATTCCGCCCATGACATAGGCATTGTCATCGTGAACCGTGCCGGCAACGGGACCGTTTCGCCAACCGGATGCTTCGGTGGCTGCGAAAGCAGTGTCTAAGGAATTTTCCCGAAGGCCGGGAAAAAAGGATTCTGAGGCCTTTAAGGGGGATGTAATGTGATGCGTAAAGAAGGTGTCCAAGCTCATTCCGCTGATTTTTTCCACCACTTCGCCTAAAAGTATGAAACCGATATCGCTGTAAGTGCTTTTTTCACCGGGCTTGGAAAGTAAGTGCTCCCCATGAGCCAGTTTAAAAACAGCTTTTTTAGCAGATGCCGAACCTAAAAAACCGGGTTCTTGTTTTTCTCTAACCCTAATTTCTTCATAATAAGGCTGCCACGCGGGAAGTCCGGAGCAGTGGTTCAGCAAGTGGAAGAGCGTGACTTGATTTTTTAGGCCCCCGGAAAATTCAGGGAGAAATTTTACCAGGGCATCATCCAGGCGGACAAGTTTTTGTTGGTGCAGCAAGGCAATTGCCGTTGCTGTGACGAGGGGTTTTGTCAGGGAGGCCAGATCAAAAAAAGTGTGAAGGTCGGTCGTTTGGTATTTCGGCTGAATCATGGCGTGGCCGAAGGCTTTCTGAAAGACAATCTTATTTTGATAAGTGATGAGCAGGACGCCGCCGGAAAAAACCGAAGAAGACACACCTTGTTTCATTTGTTTTGAGATGGGCGTGGTATTCACGAGCAGTCGGTTTGGGGCGCGGCCTTTTGAAGTTGGGTGAGCAGCTTACGGTGCAAATTGTCAAAACCGCCACTGGACATCACACAGACAAGATCTCCCGGCTGAAGTTGTTGATGCAATGTACTTACAATTTGATCGGAAGCAGGGATAAAGTCAGCCGCTTTGCCGATTGACTGAAGTGCTGAGACAATCTTTTCGGGATTGAGGCGCTCTTCAGGGGGGATTTTTTCTTGAGCAAAGGGCGCGGCCAATACGGTGTGATCTGCATTTTGGAAGGCTCTGATAAAGGCGTCTTGAAAAATATTCCGCCGACTGGTTGCGGAGCGCGGCTCGAAGACGGCCCAGAGCCGTCGGGAGGGATAACGCAGCCGTAGTGCGGACAAGGTTTCCGCGATGGCGGTCGGGTGATGAGCGAAGTCGTCCATCACGATGATGTCATTGGCGATGCCGACGATCTCCTGTCGCCGCTTAATGCCTTTAAAAGCCAGCAAGCCTTTTTGGATTTCGGCCCGTGAAAGCCCGAGATGGTGGCAGAGTGCGATCACGGCAAGGCTGTTTTTGAGGTTGTGGTATCCGATCAGGGGGCTTTTCATCAGGCCCAAACAGTTTTCTTGATACCAGAGTTCAAAAACAACGAGGGCTCCGTCTTGTTTTACGCTGCGGGCTTGCCAGTCGCAAGCGTGGTTTTGTGAGGCGCCGTCTAATTCAGTGCCGTAACGTTCGACCTGGCAGCAGAGATCTTGTATCACTTGATCGATTGTACTTGAGCTTGCTTCGGCGAGAAGGATTCCGGATGAGGGGATGAGACGCACAAAATGCTGAAAAGCATTGAGGATGACGGAAAGGTCTTTGAAGATATCCGCATGATCGAATTCAATACTGGTGAGGATGGCGTTTTGTGGACGGTAGTGTAAAAACTTTGGGCCTTTGTCAAAAAATGCCGTGTCGTATTCATCGCCTTCAATCACAAAAAAGGGGCCTCCGCCCAAACGATGATTGCTGTTGAAATTGTTGACCCAGCCGCCAATTAAGGCATCGGGATCTTTTCCGGCCGTGGTCAATATGGATGCAAGCAGGGAAGCGGTTGTTGTTTTTCCGTGTGTTCCGGAAACGACAAGGGCTTGTTTGTTCTTTAAAAAATAGGTTTTGACGGCAGCTGCCATCGAAAGGTAGGGCAGTTTGCGTTTCAGGGTTTCCAAAACTTCCGGGTTGTCTTTTGAAACGGCATTTCCGATGATGACCCGGTCTGTGCGTGCATCAATATGTTCCGGCGCGTAACCTTGTTTACAAATGATGCCATTTTGAAAAAGCAGCGTACTCATGGGCGGATAGATGGATTGATCGGAGCCTGTGACCTGATGTCCTGCTTTTTTAAGCATGCCTGCCAGAGCCGCCATCCCTGTTCCGCAAATTGCAATCATGTGAATTCGTTCGGCGTTGGCCAAGAGAAACTCCTTAAAGAAATGTCTTTTTAGGGTCGGATGGAAGTCAGTTTACTAAAACAGCACAGGTAAATCACCTTATTTTGGGTATTTTAGCGGTCTATTCTTGCAGGATTTTTTCCGGCTTCGATGCAAAAAATCTTGAAATGGAGATACGGGCTTTTAAATGTTGCATTTCACCTTTCTAATTCTTGACTCTCCATAAAGAAAGCGGTAGACTCGCCCAATATGCTTTATTTTGTCCCCAGAGCAACTTCCTGGGGTTTTTTTTTGAGTCCTGGCGTTTTGGCTACGACAGGACTTTTTTAAGCGAAGAGGAGTTATTTTTGATAAAGGTTTACGACAATCAGATTGAAAAGGCTTTAAAGGCGCTCAAGCGGCAACTTGCCAAGGAAGGGCTTTTAAAAGAGTTAAAACGAAGAAGTTTTTATGAAAAGCCGTCTGTAAAGCGGAAAAGAAAACAGAAAGAGGCAAGAAAGAAACGGATTAAGGCGCAGCGTTACTTAACGGCCCCGTCCCGTTAAACGTTTGAACGCCGTTTCGATCAATCAAGGATTGAAAAGCTTGTGCTATCATTCCTTTTGTTTTTAAAGTGGACATCTTGCTGCAATTTTGAAATAGATGCTTTAGATGAAAATTGGGTTTTCTTCATGAAAGGGAAGCTCTAACCGAGTCATGAATTGTTTTTTCAAGGCAAAAATTCCCCGCGTCTCCCTTACAAATTTTGGAAATAGCGGGTTATTTCCTGGAATTTGCGCCTTGCGTCTGAAAACGTTATCTCTCGAAAAATTTACCCCGGATTTTATCAGAGCGTCATTAAGTGAGTTCACGCCGTTTTTTCCTTAAAACTAAATGACTTCCAAAACGCTTTTTCCACACAAGTTCATTCCTTTTTTGATCTCGCGCTTGTCTTGCGTGATTTTCAAATCGAATACGCGGAAGGAGGACGGAAATGGATATTGAGCGGGCAACCTATTTTAGAATCGATACGGACGATCGTCCCGGACAACTCGCGCGTTTTTCGAAGCGGATGTCGGAACATGAGATTAATTTGGCCGGTGTCTGGAGTTTCGGCACGGGTCGCGGCAATGCCGAAATTGTGGCGATTCCGAAAAACCCTCATGCCTTTAAAAAGATGGTCCGGGAAGCAGGCTGGAGCTTCAAAGAAGGAAGCTGCTTTCATTTGGTTGGCGAAGACAGGCCCGGGGCGCTTGCGGATACACTGGACTTGATTGCACAAGAAGGCATTAATCTGCATGCCGTTGATGCGATGGGTTTTGAAACGGAGTATTCCGCCTATGTGTGGTGCGACGAATCGGATGTCGAAAAGCTCCGCAAGGTTTTGAAGGGATGGTAATTGGTTTTTGAGTAGAGGGTGTGCTGATCCAATTTTGGAATTTTTTAGGATCATTTCGTTGACAATAAACAAAACAGCATGATATAAACCCCCGGTTTGGCATGACAAGCAGTTACTTTTTCGGTGTGACATTCCGGAAGCGCGATGAAAAAGCGCGATGAAAGTGGTTGGGCGCAGTTTCGTCGTTACGGCAATCTCAGCATCGAATTGGTTGTCGCTGTTTTTTTCGGTGCCTTTGGGGGGCATACGATTGACGGATGGCTTGATACTGAGCCCCTGTTTCTGATTATAGGGGTTTTTGTAGGTGTTGCTGCAGGGTTTTTAAATTTTTATCGCCTCATCACTTCTGAAGAAAAAATGCTACAATCTGAAAAGCGTGATCGCAAGTTATCTGAAAAAAAGGATGACCAACCTTGATTGAATCGATTTTTGTCGGCGGGTTGCTCGCTGCCGTCTATGGTTTTTGTGTGCAGCGATGGACGGCACATGCCTCAAAAAGTGCAGTACCCGCTTCCCAGGGTCGGATGCTTGCTACGGCTTTTTTACGCTTATTCACTATTTCGGTGCTCTTCTTCTTTTTGTCAAAGGTGGCTGCGCTTGATATTGCGATTGTGATGCTGGCCTTTATTATCGGTGTTTCGTTTTTTCTGTTTTTCTTGGCCCGCAAGTCGATCATTCCGGCTCGTGTCAAGACAAGTGGTCTAGGTTCGTAAAAGGGAGGTAAGAATGGCTGAGGGCGGCGGTGGCGGCGGGGCGATGAACCCCCTTCATCACTTTGAGATTCATCCCATCATAGAAATTCCACCTATCGCCGGTGTAGATTTTTCGATTACTCAACCCGTGCTTTGGATGATGATTGCAACAGCGGTCGTTTTCGGCACGCTCACCTTTGTCGCGGCAACTTTGAAACGATCTCCAAAGGGTTTGCAGAATTTTATCGAAATGACGATCAATTTTCTACGCAAAGACCTTGTCCATGCGGTCATCGGAGAAGAAGGAAAAGGCTGGTTCCCTTTTATTGCGACATTGTTTCTTTTTATTGCCGCTTGCAATTTATTGGGCTTGATTCCGGGCTCGTTCACAGCCACTTCCAATATTAATGTGACTTCGGCTTTGGCAATCATGGTTTTTGTTTTTGTGCAGTTTGCAGGGATTAGAAAAAAAGGCTTGCTTGGATACATGACAGGCTTGGTTCCGAGTGGGGTTCCAAAACCCATCCTGATCATTATGATCCCGATTGAAATTGTCAGCTTGCTGGTCAAGCCTTTCTCTTTGGCCGTTCGGCTTTTTGCCAACATGTTGGCGGGGCACATGGTCATTTATGTTTTTCTGGGTATGATTATTTTGTTTAAAAGTATTATTTTGACGCCCCTTCCATTTATTGGCGTGGTGATTATGTATGCGTTTGAGATTTTTGTCGCATTGATTCAGGCCTATATTTTTGCAGTCCTAACAGCGTCCTACTTGTCGGACGCACTGCAAGAAGGGCATTAAGCTAAAATCCGCATTTGAAGAATAAGTAGCAAGGCCCAACGCAGAAGTTGGGAAATCGGAATGAATATGGAGGAATAGATGGGACTTCTAGGAGCCGCGATTGGGATTGGATTGGCAGCGTTGGGAACGGGTATCGGTATTGGTATTCTCGTGGGTAAAACCGTCGAGTCCATGGCCCGTCAGCCGGAAATGTCCGGTGAACTCAGGACGACAATGTTTATCGGTGTTGCCTTTGTTGAAGCACTTGCACTTTATGCCCTCGTGATCAGTCTATTGTTGATCTTTGTTAAAGGATAAAAACGGAGTCAAAGATGTTTGAGGCAGAACCAGGATTAATTATCTGGACATGGCTGTGTTTTGGTGTGTTGTTTGCGCTGCTTTCCAAATTTGCCTACAAGCCGATTGTGGCTTTTTTGGAAAAGCGTGCGGAATCGGTTCGCGAAGAGCTTGAGGTCTCCGAGACAAAGCGCAAAGAAGCGGAAGACCTGCTTGAGCAATACAAGGCCCAATTGGACGAAGGCCGCGTCGAAGTTCAGAAAATGATTGAAGAAGGGCGTTCCGTCGGAGAGAAACTCAAGCGTGAGATTGTGGATAAAGCCGCCGATGAATCAAAAGGGCTTGTAAAAAAAGCGCAGGAAGAAATCGACCGTGAGAAGAAAAAGGCGCTCATGGAACTTCAAGAGCAGGTCGCCGAACTTTCTGTGCAAGTGGCTTCCAAAATGATTCAGGACACCTTAGAACCGAAAGATCATGAAAAATTGATTGAAGATGCGCTTGCACAGGTCAAGGAAAATTATGCCAAAAACTAAGGATGATCTGCATGTGGTGATCGAGGGCTATGCGCAGGCACTGCTTGCCGTTGCAAAGAGTGAAGGGGCTGTAGATCGGGTTGAAGCAGAGTTGACCGGATTGAGAGACGCACTTTCCGCAAACCACGAGTTGATTTCATTCTTAAAAGATCCGAAGGTGACCCCGGAAGGCAAACGAAAAGCGGTTGCCGAACTCTTAGGGGATCAGGTTTCTCAGCTCGTGCATTTCCAAATTGCCCTTGCCATTGAGCAGGATCGTGCCGCATTGCTTCCTGCGATTATTGATCGTTTCTTTATTCTAACCGCTGAATCCCGAAAAAAAATTACCGCAAAGGTAACCACTGCGATTCCGCTTTCGGAAGCTGCAATGCAAAAAATGGAAGCTACTTTGTCGGAGCTGGTTGGAGAAGCGGTTTTTTTAAAAATATCTGTCGATCCCGCGATTTTAGGCGGCATCATGGTGCATTTGGGAGACCGCATTATTGACGGGAGCTTGAAGGGGCAGTTGGAGCATTTGCGGGAAGGTATTTCAAGAAAGATATTAACAGAGAAGGGGAGATCTCTTGGAAATTAAGCAGGATGACATCACAACCATCTTACAAAAATATATCGAAGGTTATCGGTCGAGTGTTACCTTTGAAGAGTCCGGTACGGTATTAAGTGTCGGAGACGGCATCGCCAGAATTTCCGGTCTTAAAAATGCGATGGCGGGTGAGTTAGTGGCTTTTCCCAACGATGTGGTCGGCATGCTGTTGAATTTGGAAAAAGATGATGTCGGCGCCATTTTGTTTGGCGAAACTCAGCTGATTAAAGAGGGGGATGTTGTCAAACGTACGGGCAATATTGCGCAGATCCCTGTCGGTGAAGCCATGAAAGGCCGTGTGGTCGATGCCTTGGGACGCCCGATTGACGGAAAGGGGCCGATTGTTACGGATAAGTTTCGTGTTTTGGAAGGGCTTGCCCCTAATGTGGTACAGCGTCAATCCGTGACCGAGCCGGTTCAAACGGGCTTAAAAGCGATTGACGCGATGATTCCCATTGGTCGCGGTCAGCGGGAATTGATTATTGGCGACCGTCAGACGGGAAAAACTGCCATTGCGGTTGATGCCATTATCAATCAGAAAAATAGCGGTATTTATTGTATTTATGTGGCGATTGGACAGAAATCCTCGAACGTTGCGGCTGTCGTGAAAGTGCTTGAAGAGCACGGCGCGATGGAATATACAACTGTCGTATCTTCTACGGCGAATGAACCGGCATCAATGCAATATATTGCGCCCTATGCCGGTTGCACTTTGGGTGAAGAATTTATGTACAACGGCCAATCGGCCTTGGTGATTTACGACGATCTCTCCAAACATGCCAATGCCTATCGTCAGTTATCCCTGCTTCTTCGTCGTCCTCCGGGTCGTGAAGCTTTTCCGGGAGATGTCTTTTTTCTTCATTCCCGTTTGCTCGAACGTTCAGCCAAGCTCAGTGACGAGTTGGGAGGGGGGTCTCTAACGGCGCTTCCCATTATTGAGACGCAGGCAGGCGATGTCTCGGCTTATATTCCAACCAATGTGATTTCGATTACGGACGGACAGATTTATTTGGAGCCCGACCTTTTTTATTCGGGGGTTCGTCCTGCGGTGAATGTCGGTCTTTCGGTTTCAAGGGTCGGCGGCAGCGCGCAGACGAAGGCCA
>JALUVJ010000028.1 GCA_027020665.1 Nitrospira sp. | reverse complement strand
CCAGACCGATCCCAATGGTCGCAAAGCGCGTATACTGGGTAATTTTTTTGCGGCCCATTTCCCCTTCTTTCGAAAGCTTGGTCAGTGTCGGAATCACAACGGTTAAGAGTTGCAAGATAATGGAGGCCGAAATGTAGGGCATAATCCCCAAGGCAAAGATCGTCAGACGGGAAAGACCGCCACCTGAAAACATATCCAGGAAGCCCATCAATGCACCACCCCGGTCGGTCAAAAATTCACTCAACTGCTCATTATTAATGCCCGGCGTGGGGATATGCGCACCCATGCGATAGACAAACAACATCATGGCGGTAAAGGCGACGCGCTGACGTAACTCCTCGATTTTAATGATATTTTGAATACTTTTGAATAATCGTGCGAACAAAGAAAATCTCCTAAGACAAGACCTCGGCGCGCCCACCGACGGCTTCAATCTTTTCTATCGCTTTTCGACTAAATTTATGCGCAGAAATCACCATGGGTTTTGTCAAATCACCATCGCTTAAGATCTTAACCGGATCATTTGACTTTTTAATCATGCCGCGTTCACAAAGCAATTGCGGAGTAACAACAGCATCGGTATCAAAGGTATTTAAACGCTCTAAGCTTACAATCAGATAATTTTTTCGAAAATTATTCTTAAACCCTCGCTTTGGAACCCGCCGTGTCAACGGTTGCTGACCACCCTCAAACCAAGAAGGTTTTGTGCCGCCTGACCGCGCGGCCTGACCTTTGTGACCTCTTGTGGCAGTTTTACCGTGTCCGGATGCCGGCCCACGCCCGATACGTTTGCCTTTTTTCTTTGCCCCTTTGGCTGGCGCCAAATCACAAATCTTCACTTCGCTTCCTCAACTTCCAGCATATGCGATACCTTCCGAATCATACCTCTTATCTCCGGCGTATCCTGGCGAATCACAATCTGATTGATTTTCCTTAAACCCAAGCCAGCAATAACACGTTTTTGTTTTTCCGGCCGACCGATACAACTTCTCATTAACTTAATGGATAATTGTTTCGACATTTGAATTACTCCGACTGCGCCGAATGGCCGAAGCGGGCCTTCATCACGTCTTCAGGATGCCTCAGCTGAGAAAATCCGTTCAGCGTCGCACTCACAACGTTAATCGGATTCCCTCCCCCCAGACATTTACTCAAGATGTTCGAGACCCCCGCCATCTCCATCACGGCCCGTACAGCTCCCCCTGCGATAATTCCAGTCCCCTCGGAAGCAGGCTTCAGTAAAACGCGCTCTGCGCCAAAACGGCCGATCACCTCAAAAGGAATGGTCGTTCCTTTTAGCGGAACACGTACCAGGTTTTTTTTCCCGTCTTCAATCGCTTTTCGAATCGCTTCCGGCACTTCAGATGCCTTTCCTTTGCCCGCACCCACATGTCCTTGACTGTCTCCAACCACGACGATTGCCGAAAAAGAAAAACGCTTCCCTCCTTTAACCACTTTAGCGACGCGGTTGATAAAAACAACCTTATCTTTCAGTGTCAATTCGTCGGGATTAATCTTCTCCAAAAAACTGCCTCCTTAAAATATGTCGCCCGGACTTACCCTGAAAAACAGCTTCAGAATTGCAAGCCGCCTTCTCTCGCCGACTCAGCCAATGCTTTAATCCTGCCATGATAAATACAGCCGCCGCGATCGAAAACGACCCGTTCCACTTGCGCAGCCTTTGCTTCTTCCGCCAATTTCTTTCCAACTTCCGAAGCGGCTTTGATATTTCCCTGACCGACCCCGCCCAGACTGGAAGCCGAGGCAATGGTCTTTCCGGAAACATCGTCAATAATTTGCGCATAAATATGTTTTAAACTCCGATAAACGGACAGCCTGGGGCGCTCCGGCGTTCCCGATACTTTTAAGCGCACACGATAATGCCGTCTCCGCTTCGCTTCTACTTTATCTTTACTCGACCGACTCACTTTTAACTCCTACTTCCCTTTCTTGCCTTCTTTCCGAATGATCTGCTCGTCCCGATATTTTACCCCTTTGCCTTTATATGGTTCCGGGGGTCGAAACGAACGAATATTTGCGGCAACCGCCCCGACAAGGTATTTGTTTATGCCCTTAATAATGACCGTCGTCTGCTTTTCAACAACGGCATCAATCCCTTCGGGCAAATCAAAACGAATCAGGTGAGAAAAACCCAAATTCAAAACAAGGGTCCGTCCTTCTAAAGAAGCTCGGTAGCCCACACCAAGAATATCCAGAATTCTCTCATAGCCATTCGTGACACCTGTAACGACATTGCTGATCTCACTTCGTGTTAAACCGTGAAGGGAACGCACAAAAGGCGTATCGGAAGAACGGGAAACAGAAAGCTCATCTCCCTCAATTGAAACGGAGACCTCTGACCGAAAGGCGTGAGAAGCTGAACCTTTTGGGCCTTTAACATGCACACGGCCCGGCGCAAGGGTTATTTCAACACCTTTGGGAATTTTTACCTTTTTTAAACCAATACGGGACATAAGCTATGACACCCTTCCGTCACCAAACATAACAGAGGACTTCCCCCCCGACTTTTTCTTTGCGCGAATTCTTATCTGTCATCAGACCTTTAGAAGTCGAAAGAATCGCGATGCCCAAACCTCTCTTTACATAAGGGACTTCGTCCGCCCCCACATAGACACGACGACCCGGCTTACTGATTCGCTTTAAATCCGTGATCACCGATTCGTCTTTGCTGCCGTACTTAAGATTAATCTTGATTTCATCCAAACCCGTTGATCCACTGATTTGATAATCCCAGACAAAACCTTCTTCTTTTAAAATGCGACTTATCTCGGCTTTGATCTTTGAAAAAGGGAAATAAACGTCTTTATGTTTACGTTGTTTTGCGTTGCGGATTCTCGCCAAGAGGTCTGCAATCGGATCAGTCATTCCAAACTCCAAAAATTCAATACATTGCTTTATTGCGTACTTATTTTTTACTGAGGCCCTTAACCTCCGTCAAATTCACCAGCTTGATTTAGTGACACCCGGGATTTCGCCCCGCAAACCCAATAATCGAAAGCAAATCCGACACATGGAAAACTTCCTCAAAAATCCACGACCGCGGCCACAAACCAAACAGCGATGATAAGCACGCACGGCAAACTTCGGCTCGCGTTGAGATTTTACAATCAATGCTTTTCTAGCCAACTTTTTCCTCCTTCGGTTTCTTGAAAGGAAAACCCAGATTTTTCAAAAGTGATCGCCCTTCAAGGTCACTCGAAGCAGTCGTCACAATCACAATATTCATCCCGTGAACAGCAAAAATTTCATCATACTTAATTTCGGGAAAGATCAATTGCTCTTTAATGCCCAAAGAATAGTTTCCACGACCGTCAAAAGCCTTCGGAGAAAAACCCCTAAAATCCCGAATACGCGGCAGCGCGGCGTGAAACAGTCGATCTAAAAATTCAAACATCTGATTACGGCGGAGCGTCACCATACATCCGATGGAAACACCTTGCCTCAGCTTAAATCCGGCGATTGATTTCTTAGCCTTTGTTACCACCGGCTTTTGACCCGTAATCACAGCCAACTCTTTAAGCGCAGCGTCCAGCATTTTCACATTGGAGGACGCCGCTCCCATGCCGACATTCAATACAACTTTCTTAAGTGCGGGCACCTCCATGATATTTTTATACCCGAACTCCTTAATCATCGCAGGAACAACGTCTTCCGAATACCGTCCTTTGAGCGGTTTTACTTGATTATTTTTTGCCATGACCCCGTATCCTGCCTTACAGACCGATCTATTGACCTAACATCACCCATTAAACGTCTTTATCCAAGACCTCATCACAACGTCTGCAGGTTCTAAGTTTTTTGCCATCCGGCAATATCTTTGCGCCCACACGCGTCACTTTTCCGCAATTACTACAGAGCAACATGACATTTGAAAGATGAAGACGCCCCTCACGCTCAACAAGCCCCCCCTTCGGATTCGCCTGACTGGCTTTTGTTGCACGTTTAAAAATGTTCAGACCTTCGACAAATACAGCCTGCTTGCCCGGAGACACAACGAGCACATTGCCCTCTTTGCCTTTTTCCTTGCCGGAGATCACACGCACACGGTCTCCTTTTCGAATTCGCGTATTGAGCGCGGTTTTTTTCACGTTCTACCTCTCTACTACCACTTCCGGCCTACACCACTTCCGGGGCAAGCGAAATAATTTTGGTATATTTCTTCCATCGAAGTTCTCTTGCGACCGGGCCGAAAATGCGGGTACCAATCGGCTCACCTTGCGCATTAATTAAAACAGCAGCATTGCGGTCAAATTTGATATACGAGCCGTCTTCGCGCCGAACTTCTTTTGCCGTCCTCACAATAACAGCCTTAACAACGTCGCCCTTTTTGACGTTGCCTTGCGGAATAGCCACTTTTACTGTTGCAATCACAATATCGCCCAAACTCGCATAACGCCGCCTTGAACCGCCGGTCACATGAAAACACATCAATTTTTTTGCGCCTGAATTATCCGCCACATCAAGCATTGTCTGTATCTGTACCATTACAACGCGCGCTCCTTACTTAATATCTACAGCTCTTTTGCTCGCCTTAAAACTTCAAGGACAACCCAGCGTTTTTGGGCGCTTAAAGGACGGGTTTCAATCAACTTTACGACATCACCCGCATTACAGGTGTTCAATTCGTCATGCGCTTTTAAGCGACGCGTCCGCTTTAAATATTTTTTATAACGCGGATGCTTTACCGTACGATCAATAGCCACCACTACGGTTTTCATCATTTTGTTGCTCAGCACCCGCCCTGTATATTCTTTTCGATTCTTCATACCGCCCCATTTTGCTTCAGCCGAATAACGGTGAGCAGCCGCGCAATTTCCCGACGCACCTCTTTAAAGCGATTCGGGTTTTCAATATGGCCGACTGCCGACTGAAACCGGAGATTAAACAACTCTTTTCTCATATTTTTTTCTTTGTCCCGCAGTTCTTCAACCGTCAGGTCTTTTAAGGCATCCGGATTCATCTAGGCTCCATCTCTTGCAACAAACTGTGTTTTAATCGGGAGCTTATGGGCGGCTAAACGAAAGGCTTCTTTTGCGATATCATGCGGGACACCGTCCATCTCGTAAAGCACACGTCCCGGCTTCACAACAGCAGCCCAATATTCCGGCGCCCCCTTTCCTTTTCCCATTCGTGTTTCCGCAGGTTTCTTCGTGATCGGCTTATCGGGAAAGATACGAATCCAAATTTTCCCACCCCGCTTAATAAAACGCGTCATGGCAATTCGCGCCGCTTCAATCTGCCTTGAAGTGATCCAACAGGGCTCAAGGGCTTTCAGGCCATATTCTCCAAAACTAATCTCAGAACCTCGGTAGGCCTTGCCGTTCATCCGGCCCTTCATTTTTTTTCTAAATTTAACTTTTTTCGGGGAAAGCATTAACTCCTCCAGCCACCCGCGCTCCCGCGCGGCTGTTCCTGATCTGCTCCCGGAAGCACTTCACCATGATAAATCCAGACCTTGACGCCGATTCTCCCCATCGTGGTCATCGACTCCGCCTGACCGTAATCAATATCGGCCCGCAAAGTGTGAAGCGGCACACGCCCCTCACGATACCATTCCGAGCGGGCAATCTCAGTGCCCCCCAAACGACCGGAGCAGTGCACTTTAATCCCAAGCGCACCCAACCTTAAAGTTGATGCGACCGCTTTTTTCATCGCTCGCCGATAAGCAACACGCCGCTCGAGTTGCGTCGCAATATTTTCAGAGACCAACTGGGCATCCAACTCAGGTTTTTTAATCTCTTTAATATTGATATAGACCTGACCACCCGTCATCGCCTCCAACTCGACCTTCAGCTTATCTACCTCAGCACCCTTTCGACCGATAATGATACCGGGACGAGAGCTGTGAATCGAAACCTTCACCTGATTACCGGAACGCTCCACTTCAACACGGGATACGCCCGCATGATAAAGCTTTTCCTTCACAAGCTTTCGGACTGCAAGATCTTCATGCAATTGCCTTGAATAATCCTTTTCAGCATACCACCTTGATTTCCAGGTCTTAATATAACCCAGCCGAAAACCGTATGGATGAACCTTTTGACCCACTATTCCTCCCCGCCTTCTTCCACAGCCGGCACCTTTTGATCCTTTTTTTCGGCTTCAGCTTTTGCTGCGTCTTTCGCTTTTGCCTCGGGCTTCTCTTCCACTTTATTTTTTGCCGGCTCCTGCGGTGTTTTCTTTTCTTTCATTTTTGTTTTAAGCGCTTTTTTTTCTTTCGCAAGAGGGCGCCGGTCTTTTTTCGCTTGATCCGGCTCCGCATCAATCACAACCGTAATATGACTGGTTCTCTTCCGAATCGTATTGGCTCTTCCCATCGCCCTGGGCAAAATACGCTTCATTGTGGGGCCGACATCCACAAAAACCTTAGCAACACGAAGCGCATCGACATCACCCATATCTTTTTGCATCGCATTGGCCACCGCAGATTTCAAAACACGCTGCACCACCCTTGCAGCCCGCCGGGGCGTGAATTTCAATATCGTCATCGCCTCTTCCGCATTTTTACCGCGAATCAAATCAACAGCCATACGTGCTTTGCGGGGTGCCACACGGATATACTTCAATACTGCTTTTGCTTCCACACCCAAACCTTCTTCAGACATCAGATTAAGACCTACCTTACCTTCGAGGATTTTTCATTTTTTCCGCCGGCATGTCCCTTAAACTGACGCGTAGGAGAAAACTCCCCCAACTTATGTCCCACCATGTTTTCTGTCACATAAACCGGTATAAATTTCCGACCATTATGAATGGCCAGCGTATGGCCGATCATTTCAGGCAAAATAGTCGAGCGTCTAGACCAAGTTTTGATAATTTTCATATCGTTGGATGCATTCATTTTACTGATTTTCTCCAACAAATGATCGTCAACGAACGGCCCCTTTTTAACTGATCTTGGCATAGTTCCCCTTGTACAACTCGTTCAAAGCGGCTTTTTCAAACCGGCTTATTTTTTCCGTTTTTTAACAATGTAACGATCAGAATCATGTCTTTTGCGTGTTTTGAAGCCCTTCGCCAACTGCCCCCAGGGAGAAACCGGATGAGGGTTTCCCGCACCGGCTTTTCCTTCTCCACCCCCGTGAGGATGATCCACCGGATTCATCGCAACACCGCGAACATGAGGCCTTCGGCCTTTCCATCGACTTCGCCCGGCTTTTCCTAAAGAAATATTTTCATGGTCGATATTCCCAACCTGACCAATGGTCGCCATGCATTCCGAACGAATAATGCGCACTTCACCCGAGGTTAGTCGCACATGGGCGTAATCACCTTCCTTTGCCATCAACTGAGCCGAGGCCCCCGCACTTCTTGCAAGCTGTCCGCCCTTGCCCTTTTTTAACTCAATGTTGTGAATCGCGCTTCCCAACGGAATATTAAGTAAAGGCAATGCACAACCCACATGAATCTCGGCTTTTGGCCCGGAGGTCACCTTATCACCCACGTGGAGCTTTTCAGGCGCGAGGATATATCGTTTTTCCCCATCGGCATAAAAAAGCAACGCGATCCGGGCGGAACGATTCGGGTCATACTCAATCGCGGCAACCGTGGCAGGCACATCAAACTTCTGCCGCTTAAAATCGATGATGCGGTAGGCACGTTTATGACCGCCGCCCCGATGACGACTTGTCATCCGGCCGCGATTGTTTCTTCCGCCCGTCGAATGCAAGGGGCTCAGAAGCGATTTCTCAGGCCGCTGTTTTGTAATTTCCTCAAAGGTCGAACCTGTCGCGGCACGACGACCGGGGGATGTCGGTTTATGCTGCTTTGTAGCCATTAATATCCTCGTTCAAACATAGGCATATTTTTTATAAATAAAGAGCCTTAACCCTCAAAAAGATCGAGTTTTTCACCTTTTTTCAAGGTCACGATCGCTTTCTTCCAATCAGGACGTTTTCCTTCAAAGCGGTTTAAACGTTTTGTCTTCCCAATCATATTCAGGACATGCACTTTTTCAACTTTCACATTGAGCGTTTCTTCAACCGCAGCCTTAATGAGACTTCGGTTTGCCTTCCGACGCACGACAAAACACACCTTATTCCCTTGCTCCCGGAGTGCCGTACTTTTTTCTGTCACCAAGGGCCGTACAATCAAGTCATAAGGGCTCATGATTTCCCCCAGGTTTCAACCAAGCGCGCAAGATCTCTTTGCGTAATGAGGAGGGTTTCATTCAAGAGCAGAGAATAAACATCTAGATGACGAACCTCGACGAGTTTCACATTGGGGATATTACGACTCATCCGGACAAGATCTTCTTCTTTTTGACTCACTGCAATCAAGACCCGCCCGGAAAGACTCAACCTTTTCAACAAACTCACCATCGCACGCGTCTTCACTTCCGAAAAATTCCATTCATCCAAAACGACGAGTGAGTCCTCCGCCACCTTTGATGAAAGCGCGGAATAAAGCGCCTTTCTGGCTTTCTTTTTTGGAATAGAATACGCGTAACTGCGTGGAGTCGGACCAAAAACAGTCCCGCCTCCCTTCCAAATCGGCGAACGACTGGAACCTGCCCTTGCACGCCCGGTTCCTTTTTGCCGCCACGGCTTTTTGCCGCCCCCCCGAACAAAGCCCTTCGTTTTGGTCGAAGCCGTGCCTTGCCGCATTGAGGCGCGCTGCATCTGAACCACCTCATGAAGCAAGGCCGGTAAAACCGGAGTCCCAAAAATCTGGGCATCCAGCGTCAGTGTGCCTGTTTTTTCGTTATGACTATTCTTAACTTCTACATCAAGCATCGTTCATCGCCTTCTTTAATTCGATCGACTTTTTACAGACTTCCGAACAAGCACCACACTTTGATTGCTGCCGGGCACCGCGCCTTTTAGCAAAATAAGGTTTTCTTCGGGACGCACCGCCACAACCTCAAGACCCTGCGTTGTAACCTGCTTGTTCCCCATTTGCCCCGGCATGCCTTTGTTTTTAAAAACATGTGAAGGGTATGCGCTTTGACCAATCGAACCCGGAGCACGATGAAAACGCGAACCGTGCGAAGCGCGCCCTCCGCCATAGTTATGCCGTTTCATTACCCCCTGAAAGCCCTTACCTTTTGAGGTCCCTGTCACGTCAACAAATTCTCCCTCACGAAAGACATCCGCAGTCAGCACCTGCCCCCTCGAAAGCCCTTCCGTCGACCCAAACTCCCGGAGTATCCGTGAAGGCGCAACATCGGCTTTTCTGAAATGCCCGACAAGAGGCTTGTTCGCGCGTTTCGGCTTCACCTCTTTAAAGGAAATTTGCGCCGCCGCATAACCGTCCTTTTCAGGCGTCTTCAACTGAACAACCTTGCAGGGGCCGACCTCCACAACAGTCACAGGCACCAAACCTTTCCCATCCACAAACACCTGGGTCATGCCCAATTTGCATCCAATCAATCCGTCAATCATTCAACAGCCTTTACGTTTTAATTTCCACATTCACACCCGCCGACAAATTGAGCTTCATCAGAGCATCTACCGTTTCCGGCGTGGGTTCCAATATATCGATAAGACGTTTGTGCGTTCGGACCTCAAATTGCTCTCTGGATTTTTTATCCACATGCGGAGACCGCAAAACAGTATATTTATTGATCTTTGTCGGCAAGGGGATGGGCCCGGAAACCTTTGCGCCCGTCCGTGTTACGGTATCAACAATTTCACTGACGGACTGATCCAATATACGAAAATCATAACCCTTTAATCTAATTCGAATCTTCTGATTCACTCTGTGTGCCTCTTCTCAAAACCTCATGATGTGCGTTAATTTACGCCGTATTATTTCAGAATTTCCGTAATGACACCCGCGCCGACCGTGCGTCCGCCTTCCCGTATCGCAAAGCGCAGGCCTTCGGCCATGGCAATGGGCATGATGAGCTCGACTTCCATTGCGGCGTTGTCCCCCGGCATGACCATCTCGACGCCTTCGGCAAGCTTGGCAACCCCGGTGACGTCTGTCGTGCGCAGGTAAAATTGCGGCCGGTAGCCGTTAAAAAACGGGGTGTGTCGCCCGCCTTCTTCCTTGGTCAGAATGTAGGCTTCGGCTTTAAATACGGTGTGCGGGGTGATGCTGCCCGGTTTCGCTAAAACCATGCCGCGCTCAACTTCGTCTTTTTTTGTGCCGCGAATGAGGACACCGACGTTGTCGCCAGCTTGTCCCTGATCGAGAATTTTCCGAAACATTTCAACTCCGGTCACGACGGTTTTCCGGGTGTCTTTTATGCCGACAATTTCAATTTCGTCTCCGACTTTCACAATGCCTTTTTCAACCCGCCCGGTAACAACGGTGCCGCGACCGGAGATGGAAAAGACGTCTTCAATGGGCATGATGAAGGGTTTGTCGATTTCCCGCTCGGGGGTGGGAATGTAGCTGTCGATGGCATCCATGAGCTTCAGGATGGATTCTTCTCCCATGGGGCCTTTGTCGCCTTCACAGGCTTTTAAGGCGGAACCGACGATGACGGGAATGTCGTCTCCCGGAAAATCGTACTTGGAGAGCAGTTCGCGCACTTCTAACTCGACGAGTTCCAACAGTTCTTCGTCATCAACCTGGTCGGCTTTGTTGAGATAAACAACGATGTAGGGAACGCCGACCTGACGGGCCAAGAGGATGTGTTCCCGTGTCTGCGGCATGGGGCCGTCGGCGGCGGAGACGACTAAAACGGCGCCATCCATTTGGGCTGCGCCGGTGATCATGTTTTTGACATAGTCGGCATGGCCGGGGCAATCCACGTGGGCGTAGTGCCTCTTCTCGGTTTCGTATTCAACGTGCGCAATAGCAATGGTGATGCCGCGATCCCGTTCTTCCGGCGCACGGTCGATGGAGTCGTAGGCCAGGTATTCCGCTGCGCCTTTTTCGGCCAATACTTTTGTGATTGCCGAGGTCAGGGTGGTCTTCCCGTGATCTACATGACCAATTGTCCCGATATTTGCGTGCGGCTTCGTCCGCTCAAACTTCGCCTTACCCATTTCTCTCTCCTCTTAAGTAAATTGATGATGTTGGCATCCTTCGAAAAAATCGTAGGCACACTTAACCTAAACGCCACCCCCATAAAACAGAGGGTTCATTTTTGGACAAAGATAACATTGATCCATCTTTCCGTCTAGCATTTCTTCCCGGCACACACACTCACCTGAAAAAGCCCTTGACCGGGATTGAACCGGTGACCTCATCCTTACCAAGGATGTGCTCTACCGACTGAGCTACAAGGGCGGAACCGGCCAGAAACAGCCCTGTCACCACGGGCTTCAGACACGACAAATCAAATCCATTTCACTCAAACTTGAGTCGGTGAAGCGACATCACAACTTCATCCATCATTCATTTGGAGCGGGAAACGGGATTTGAACCCGCGACATCCAGCTTGGAAGGCTAGCGCTCTACCACTGAGCTATTCCCGCAAAATCCTCTTAAATCATCATGGTGGGGAGGGGAGGATTCGAACCTCCGTAGCTCGGAAGCGGCAGATTTACAGTCTGCTCCCTTTGTCCACTCGGGTACCTCCCCACGCAAAAAGGCATCACCCTATGAAAGAAAAGCGACTTTCCTGCTCGTTCTCCAACCCTGACCCATCCGATCTTAATCAATCATATTTTAAAGAAATCCGGAGCTGGCGAAGGGATTTGAACCCCCGACCTGCTGATTACAAATCAGCTGCTCTGCCAACTGAGCTACGCCAGCCTTTGGCCCGATACGGATTCTTTACATTCAAAAAATGACTATGTTATATACATCTGCGATTTGGATTTGAGGAAAAACATGTCTCAACAATGTCCCAAAGAAAAACAGCACAAGTCTGACCGAGCCAGATAAACGGCTAATGGTAGTGTCTAAGTCTCGCTTTGTCAAGGGAAAATTCTGATTAGACTCACTTACAGTTAAATCTGCCGCATAATGCGCGAGCATCACTCGCAACAATAAAGGAGAATGCATCCATGTCAATAAAAATAAAAGCCTGCACAATCTGGGTCATGCTGATCGTGGCAATACTCACGATTCACAACCGCCCCGTAGCGGCCGGTGAACTGGATATTAAATTTGATCCCGCTTTACTTCAACCGGATTTCAAAGCATTTTCAAAAGAACTCGGTTTGGCCATCAGTTATTTACCCATGGCTCCAGCCGAACCGCTGGGGGTTTTGGGATTTGATATCGGGGCCGAAGTCACTGCAATCAATATCGACAACAACCTTTGGGACAAGGTCATTATAGATAACGACGTACCGGGAACCGTCGTTCTGCCGCGCATTCACCTTCAAAAAGGCTTGCCCTTCGGATTTGACATCGGTGCAAGTTACACGCGTGTCCCCAGCTCAAACATTAAAGTCATCGGTGGAGAAGTAAAATGGGCCATCGTATCCGGAAATGCAGCCTTGCCTGCTCTTGCCATCCGCGGTTCGTATACGACGTTGTCCGGCGTAGACGATCTGGACCTGGAAACCATCGGTGCCGACATCTCTGTCAGTAAAGGCATTGCTTTTGTGACACCCTATGCGGGTTATGGGCAAGTTTGGATCACAAGTGAAGCCAATCAGACATTCGGACTTCAAAAAGAAGAGATCACTACGGCAAAACCTTTCGTCGGTGCAAAGATTTCTTTAGCACTGATCAACTTTGTTTTTGAAGCCGACTTCGGCGATTTACCCATGTACACCGCCCGTTTCAATGTCGGCTTTTAAGCCGACATTGAAACGGGCTCCGCGCATCGCTTCCTCAGCAAACCCCTCTTCCTTTCGCTTGACTTCCCTCCGCCCATCCGTTTATAAAACCGAACGTTCAGGCTGCTCAAAAGCAGATACCGACTCAAAACCCCAGATACGGCGCTACTTTTAAAATTAGGGAAAATTGTGACCCAAGCCGCTTTTGATAAAGAAAAAACCGTACAAAAAATGTTCAGTTCAATCGCGCACTACTACGATTTGAACAACAGCCTGCTCTCCTTCGGCCTGCATCATGCCTGGAAAAAAAAGACCCTCGACCTGCTTGAGCTTCACGCCGATGACAAAGTGCTGGATATCGGTTCGGGCACGGCCGACCTTTCCATTCTTGCGGCCGACCACCTGGGAGGAAAAGGCTTTGTCATCGCTACGGATCTGAACGAAGCCATGCTTTCCATCGGTAAAAAGAAAATCGATACGCGGAAATTGCAAAACGTGTCCGTCGCGCTCGCGAACGCAGAGCGCCTGCCTTTTCCCGATGCCGCATTCGATGCTGTCTTAACCGGATTTTGCATGAGAAATGTTTCCGACCTTGAGCAAGCCCTACGCGAAATCCACCGCCTGCTCAAACCCGGCGGAAAGATGGCCTGTCTCGATTTTTCAACACCGGTATTTGCGCCCTTTCGTAAAATGTACGACTTTTACTCCTTTTCCCTGCTGCCCAAAATCGGCACCTGGGTCTCCAGAGATCAAACCGGCATCTATGAATACTTGCCGGACTCCATCCGAAAATTCCCAAACCAGCAAAACTTCAAAAAACAAATCGAAACCATCGGCTTCCAAAAAACGCGTTACCAAAACCTGGCCGGCGGCATCGTCGCCATTCACACCGGCACACGTCCGTGAGCGTGGAAGTCAACATTAGGGGAATGGAGTTGAGTGTCAATACGCCCTTTAAAGAAAATAGCGTCCCACATCAATCTTATATTGCGTCGCATCAATCACATTGGTAATTTCATAAACGAAACGGCCCCGGCTATCTTCCTCGGAAAGATCAACAAATTTTTCTTCCGTTTCATTGCCGGAGGCATCCATGATCACTCGGATTTTAGGACGATCCCCTTTTTCCGGGTTGGGATTTGAGGCCGCAACAATGCCGATTTCTTTTGTATTGAGTAGAACGAGCGTACCGATCGGAAAGACCCCGATGGCATTCACAAAAAGCTTCATCAGCACCGGATCAAAGGCCTTTCCCGTGCGGCTCAACATAAAACGCAAGGCTTTGTCCGGTGCGAAGGGAATCCGGTTGTAAACCCTTGAAGACGTCAAGGCATCGTAACAATCCACGATGCACACAATGCGTCCCACAAGAGACAATTTGCGCTTCGTCGCAAGTTTGGGATAACCGGAAAGATCATAATTGAGGTGGTGTTCAAAAGCACCAATGGCGACCTTCACCGCCATTTCGTGAATGCCCTTTAAGCGCACCAATTCTTTCACGGACATAATGGGGTGACTGCGCATGATTTCCCACTCTTCGGGAGTGAAATCCGTGGCCTTGTTTAAAATTTCGAGGGGAATGTCGTATTTGCCCAGATCATGAAACAGCGCCGCCATGCCCAGCTCACTCAGGCTGCGCTTCCGGTAACCGAGTCGCTGCCCGATCGCTAAGGCCAAAATGCAAACATTCACCGAATGATTGTAAGTGTACTCATCGTGGCTTCTCAGGTTGGTCAAACCCAGCAGCGTAGAATCTTCCTGCAACATGAGATCGACCATCGACTGCACCACGCGCTTCGAGCGTTTTAAACTGACGGCTTGTTTAAGTTTAAGACTGTCCATCACCTCTGAAACTGCCGTCACCGTGGTGACATAGGTTTTTTTGGCCAACTCCTTTTTGTCTTTAAAAATATCATCCAAAGACTCTTTTTCTTTCACTTCTTCATACGGCTCAATCTCAGGATTTGAAAGGTGGGCCTTCACCATCTCCTGCGAAAAACGATCAAAAGGTTCGGGTAAAATAAGATCCAGCTTTGCAAAAATCACACAAAAAGCGATCACCTCGCGCTTGCTGATGCCGCGCGAGAAGGCGATGCTGCCGATCTCCCGTTTTTTCATTTCCTCAATCACAAACATCAAACTGCTAAAACCGTCAATGTCGATTTTGAGCTTCGTCTCCCCCAAAAAAAGGGCATCGCCTTCAAGGGTTAACGCCGCTTCGGGATCCCCTTTAAAGATCGTCGACAAGGTTTGATGAAATTTTTCGATGGGCTGATCGAAAGCCAGATTGCCCATGCCGTGAATCTGAGCGGTCTTGATCAAAATCGAAAGCTGATTGACCAGCTTCTTTCCCAATTCGGCACGCGCTTCATCATATGAGAACACCGTCTTGAAACCCCTTCAGATTATTCCGGAAAACTATACCGCGCCCAAAACACCCAAGGCCCTTTCACAAGCTTCCCGAATCGTTTTGTTGCGTGAACGACGGCCTTCCCGAAGCGCCGCAATCGCCGGCGGCGAGCCCAAACGCTGCAAGGCCGTCACCGCACAAAGTCCGCGTTCATCCGCCTGAATATTCTTGAACAAACTCCAGCGCGTCTTCAGATGTTTTTCGATCTCCGGCACCACAGAATCTCCGCCCAACTTGGCAATGGCATTGAAAATTTCCTTTTTTTCATAAAGCGCCTTCATTTCAAATTCCTTCGCGGCAATGCGTGCCAAAAGCGGCGTCAAAGCCGTCGCAACCTGCTTTTTCACCAAACTTTTAATCGCGTAAACACGATTTGAAAGATCAGGATCATCGATGAATTCAATCAAAAGCCTTTCCGCCTTCGGATTTTTCATCGCATCAAGCACATGCAATACTTCCTTTCGCACCTTCACTTCCTCGTGGCGCACAAAAGGTGGGAAGTAATCAATCACCTTTTCATCTCCAGCTTTGCCCAACACATAAATCAAGTTGCGTACTACAAACCAACGGCGGTCATTCAATCTTGCAATAATCGCATCCACATCCATCTGCCCCAACTCGACCAGGATGTCACAAAGCACGCGCCGCGGCTTCATCGCTTTCACCTCCGCCAAAAGCTCAATAATCGAAGGAATGATTTCCTTCCGAAACAGCACCATGAGCGGAAGAAATTGATCCAGGGCTTCGGAAGAGAGTCGATTCAAGACACTGTCCATCGCGGCAATGCGTTTTGCATTGCCGCCCTGCACCAGGGCCTTTTGGAGCAGAATCACTAATTCGGGAGAAAGGTTTTTATCCGGGTCAAGCATTTCCCAAAAAAATTCAAGGATCTTGCGGGCATGCACAAAATCCGCTTTAAACATTAATTCTTCGAGGATATTATCAAGAATTTCAAGAACTTCTAAGAAACGTGCCGGATCTTTTTCAATGCGGAGAATGTCAAAAAGCATGCCTTCCAACTCATTGACAATGTCAATCTCTTCCTCCCAACGCAACTCACGTTTAACGGCGTTCACCTCTTCGTCCGTCAATTTGAAGATATGCAGGGCGGGGATGTCCACTCCTTTGGGCGAAAGTTGCGCAGGCGAAACCACTTCTTGATGGTGAAC
>JALUVJ010000027.1 GCA_027020665.1 Nitrospira sp. | reverse complement strand
TACGTCAATGACGCCTTCGTGTGCTTCAAAAGGCGATTCCATACACCAAAAACAGCCTCCGGCAAATGTGGCCTTCTCGGTTTTTTTGTTTACGGTGTCCACTAAATCCCCCTCATATACAATAAAAAAGACCCGCTGATTGTTTACATATCGAATTGAACGTCATGTTTTACCTCTCTGTCAAGGATATAACGGCGGCTCGGAAGATTTTGCCGATTTGTCTTAGGCCGACTGGGCAAAAAAGTCCGGTTTATGTGGTTTTTTATCGTTTTCCTCTGCCTCATCCGACTGAAACGGATTGGTATGAAACTTGCTCTCGTAAGGGAGCCGATACCTTATTGACGGACTCAGGAGTTTGAATGAATTCAATCTATCCCGTGCTTTCAGGGGCCTTGGCCCAGGAAAAACGCCTTGAATTGATTACGAATAATTTGGCCAATGTCAGCACCGGCGGCTTCAAAAAAGACGTGGCTGTTTTTGAAGGCTTGACCCCGTTGCTTACGAATGCGGCGGGCACGGCAATTCAACCCCTTTCGCATTTGTTGGGTGCGGATGCGACGTTTGGATTGCTCAAACAAGTCTCCACTGATTATTCGGCCGGGCCCATTCAGGTGACGGATGAGCCTTTGGATATTGCGATTCAGGGCGAAGGATTTTTTGCCGTGCAAAGCCCGGAGGGGGTGCGTTACACACGAAACGGGCATTTTACTTTGGATGCGAACGGCCAGCTTGTGACGACCGCCGGTTTGCCTGTTTTGGGCAGCGGCGGACCCATTACTTTGCCGCCGGGCATCGTTTCTATTAATTCAAACGGCAATATTTCGGTGCGCGGTGTCGAAGCGGGCGCAACGGTGACGGAAGTGGATGTTTTGGCGCTTTACACGGTTTCCAATCCGAAGCAACTCAGAAAAGTAGGCGGCAGTCTTTTTGAAGTGGTCAGCGGCACAGCGGTCCCCTCTACTGAAGGCCGCGTGCGGCAAGGGGCCTTGGAAGGGTCAAACGTGAACCCCGTCGAAGAAATGGTGGCGATGATTGAAGTGATGCGCCTTTATGAGGCGGCGCAAAAAGCGATGCAGACGGCGGACGACATTGCCGGAAAGGCCGCCAATGAAATCGGGCGGCTTGGATAAGGAGACTGAATTATGATGCGGGCACTTTCCATTGCGAGTACGGGCATGGCGGCACAACAATTATCGGTTGCCGTTGTGGCCAATAATTTGGCGAATGTTTCAACCGTAGGTTTTAAAAAGGGCCGCTGGGATTTTCAGGATTTGATTTATCAGACCTTGAAATCTCCCGGTACGCTGATCGGCACCGGCCAAGTGCCCGTCGGAATTCAGATCGGTACGGGTGTTGATGCGGTTTCGGTTTATCGGGGATTTAGTCAGGGGGATTTTCAACAAACCGATGCCCCGCTGGATCTTGCGATAGAAGGGGATGGTTTTTTTCAAGTGACTTTGCCTGACGGCACCACGGCCTATACCCGTACGGGTTCTTTTAAGATGGATAGCGAAGGCCGTATTGTTACCGCAGAAGGATATTCTGTCTTGCCGGACCTTACGATTCCAAGCGATACACTCACCTTAACCGTTACTTCACAAGGGGATGTCAATGCGATTCAGCCCGGAAGTACCACACCTACCTTGGTGGGTACCATTGAGCTTGCACGTTTTACCAACCCTGCGGGGCTCAACAGTCTTGGAAAAAATCTTTATCAGGCCACGATTGCCTCGGGAGATCCCACCACGGGCACGGCCGGTTTGGACGGTTTCGGCACGGTCTTACAGGGTGCGGTTGAAGGTTCGAACGTCAATATTGCGGAAGAAATGGTCAACATGATTGTCGCGCAGCGTGCCTATGAATTGAACTCGAAGGCGATTCAAACTTCGGATGAAATGCTGGGTATCGCAAACAATCTTAAACGGTAATCTCATGAAACGATTCTTATTAACGGGGATGCTTGTTTTATCGGCATGGATTTATACAAATCCCGTCCTGGCCGAAAAAAATACCGCAGAGATGGCGGATGAAAGGATAGGTTCCGCCATCCGTTTTTATGTGGCCGAACAGCTTTCGGTCGATGCCTCCGAAATCGAAGTCGAAGCATTGACAGCGATGAATGCTCAGAAACGGATTCAGTCCGGCAAAGTCCTTAAAATCAGAGCCGCAAACCGAAAGCGTTTTCTGGGACGCGCTGTTTTTGTCGTGAGCGTGAGGGGTGCGGCGGGCAACTTCTTTAATCAGTGGGTGAGCGCCGATGTTTCTCAGCGCGTGCACGTGGTCGTGGCCGGACGGAAACTGCGCAGATTGCATGTGATTGAAGCTGCGGATGTGCATCTTCAAGCCATTCGCCTTCGCCACACACGCAGACGCTATCTTCTTGATCCTGAAGTCGTGGTCGGAAAACGCCTGACACAATCGCTCAGAAAGGGCACACCCATCCGCGAGGATCAGCTTGAAATTGCGCCTTTAGTGCGCCGGGGAGATCGCGTCACGATTACTGTGCGTTCAGAAGGTTTGCAAATCGTCACGACGGGAAAAGCCAAACAGGACGGGCAATTGGGTGAGATGATTCGCGTCATGAATCTCGATTCAAAAAAGACCGTCTTTGCCGAAGTGGTGACTTCCGGGGATGTCCGCATTGTGCTGAGGAAGGAGGAGTAAATGATGCGGGAAGATGTTAAAATAAAATTTCAAACGCTTGTTGTGCTCTCCGTATTTTTTAGCCTTCTAAATGCCTGTGGCGCCAAAGGGTTGATCAAGGTGACCAATAAAGAATCGCGTCTTGAGGATCGCGTATCCTCAGCTTTGAAGACGCCGCGGCAGCCCCTTGTTTCGATGAAGATGAATGTGACTCCCGGTCAAAAAAAGGACAACAAGGGTTCGCTCTGGAATGAAAAGCAAAGCCGGAATTTCTTTTTTCAGGATGCCAAAGCAAGCCATGTGGGCGATATTGTTACCGTGCGCGTGGTTGAAAATGCCAGCGGTTCGAAAGCCGCAAACACATCAACCACACGGACTTCAAACCTGACGGCAAGTGCAACGCCTTTTTTCGGTCTGCCCGCGAATACCTTAACGAATTTAGGTGCGACCGGCGATTTTGAGAATTCCTTTGACGGTGACGGCACCACCAGCCGAAGCGGCAGTCTCACTGCGGATGTCACGGCGATTGTCACGATGGTTTATCCGAATGGCAATATGATGATTGAAGGCGAGCGCGAGGTACTAATCAATAATGAAAAGGAATACCTCGCTGTGAGCGGTGTCGTGCGGCCGGAGGATGTGCAGCAGGGGAACACCGTCCTTTCGACCGTGATCGCCGACGCGAAAATCGAATACTCCGGCACCGGTGTTGTGAGCGAAAAACAAAGGCCGGGGTGGTTTGTGCGGATTTTGGATTTTATTTGGCCGTTTTAGGGAAGCACGTGTAATTTCAAAATGGAGCCTCTGTCAAACATATAACGCTTTCCGGGAAGATTTTGCCGCCTTTTTCTAAAACACCCGGAAAAATATTGGATTTGAAGTCATGGAAGGTCTCTTGTGGGGTGCTGAGTCCGTTTAAAAAAATGGTTCGAAAATTGCTTTATCTCTGTAGGCAATAGCGATCAAAGCATAAAAATGACTTCAGAAAAGAATCGGGATAATCAATGATCAAAACAATCTGGAGAAAAAAAAGATCTTATCGTCTGGTGAATTTCATCCTCTTTCTTTATGCCCTTGCGATTCTCTTGGCGATGATGTTTTATGCGGTGCCTTCTCATG
>JALUVJ010000026.1 GCA_027020665.1 Nitrospira sp. | reverse complement strand
TGGGCTGCATCCCCGGTTTTGTGCGGGAGATCTTAAATAAAATGCAAATCGCCGGGCTTAAAGTTTTGCGCTGGGAAAAACATGGAGAGGTCTATATTCATCCGAGGGATTATGCGCCGCTTTCGCTTTCGACCACCGGCACACACGACACCTCGACCTTATTGGGCTGGTGGCGGGAGATGTCTGTTGAAATGCGCCGTAATTTTCTCGGACTCTTGGATGCGCTTCAGGCCCATTCCCCCGAGTCCGATTTTTCGGATGCATTGCAACACCGTGTGATCGACCTGCTTTTAAACGGCCCGTCGCAACTTGTTATTTTCCCGATTCAGGATATTCTCTTGGAAGAACGGCGTATCAATGTCCCCGGAACGGTGGGGCCGCACAATTGGTCTTATCGCTTGCCCCTTACACTTTCGATCTTGGATCAAGACGCTTCTTTTCGGAAAAGGCTGTCTTATTTATCGGACGCGATTCTGCGTACCGGCCGCAATGCGAGTGAGGAATGAAGGATTTTATTCCACGTCAAGCGGCTCCGATCAAGGGACGGGGCACTTCTGAAAATCCGCGCAATCGTTTCGAAAAAACGGAACGTCTTGCCGAAGAAGCCATTTGGGAAACCGCCCGCGTCAAGACACAATACATCGACGATACCTCACGAACGATTATCGCCTACAATCGCAGTCCGGATATTCCTTTTGAAGCGAGTCTCAATGTTTACCGGGGCTGTGAACACGGCTGTGTCTATTGTTATGCCCGCCCGACGCATGAGTATTTGGGCTACTCCGCCGGGCTTGATTTTGAAACGAAGATTATTGTCAAACGCAATGCGCCGACGCTTTTGAAAGCCGAACTGGCGCATCCTGGTTGGCAGCCGAAAGTCTTGGCGATGAGCGGGGTGACCGATCCTTATCAACCGCTTGAAAGGCTGTTGAAACTGACACGTGCATGCCTTGAAGTCTTGCTGCATTTTCGGAATCCTGTTGCGGTGGTGACAAAAAGCAGCGGCGTGATGCGGGATATCGATCTTTTTACACGGCTTGCCCAAAAACAAGCCGCTGCGGTCTTTATTTCAATCACGACGCTGGACAATCAACTTCATCAAAAACTGGAGCCGCGCGCAACACCGCCCGGAAAAAGATTGGCCGCGCTTGAGGCTTTATCCCGTGCGGGAGTGCCCACCGGAGTCATGCTTGCACCGCTTATCCCGGGATTGAATGACCGGGAAATTCCCGACATCCTCAACGCATCTAAATCCTGTGGCGCAATCTGTGCGGGCATGGTCCCGCTTCGTTTGCCTCACGCAGTTGCTTCGCTTTTTGAGAATTGGCTCCTGCAGCACTTGCCGGATCATAAGACAAAAATACTTAATCGTATCCGGGATATGCGGTCGGGTCAATTAAATGACGGGAATTTCGGCAGCCGCATGCAAGGACAGGGCGCCTATATAAAACAAATGCGGGCGCTTTTTGCCCTGAGCTGCAGGAAAACAGGACTGCGGCAAAAGATGCCCGCCCTTTCATGTTCCTCTTTTCGATCTTCGGAAGGGCTGCAATTGTCTTTATTCCCTTAACGATTCGGAAACTTTTTGCTTGAAAGCGGTATGAAAAGCTTGTACATTGCGTCTTGGAATTTTGAGAGGAGTTTGTTTTGAAAAAAATCTTTTTAGAACTCGATGTTTCCGGGACGCTGGGGGATGCGGCTTGGAATGATATGGAGACACCGAAGGGCTTGATTAAGGCCGACCTTCACAAACCGCAAGGCTCTCTTTGCGACCACAGCCAGAAAACGGCGCATACTGACGGGGAATGGCGCGAGGTCACGGTTCAAGTCGAAGACGCCTGTTTTGAAGATGCTATCGCATTTTACAGAAGTCTGAACCGCGTGCTCGCTGTCGAAACCGAAGAATAAGTACTTAAAAAGTCCGGATCAAGCCCCAAATGAACTCGAAAAAATTTATCGCACGCCTAAATTGAATCTAAGCCCGTTACCACTCTAGTTGAAGAAACGCGGAAATTTGTGAAATCACAGGATGGCAAGATTCTGTCGGAATTTCTTCCTCATCTTCGATCATTCAAATGCAAACATCGCTGATCAAGAGTTTTTTAGAATGTCAGATACAAAATATATTCCGGATGCGATCTCTTAACTGCTATGACTCATACAGCAATTAATATGTTGATTTGAGCTTCCTTAATGAACGACGCCGCACAAAATACCAAAGTTGTGATTGTGCTTGCCATGCACGGCACCCCGCCCAAGGACTTTCCAAAAGCGGAGCGAAAAGAATTTTTTGAAATCCGAGCCGAACTCAAACATGCTGAAAGGCCTTCAACAGCAATTTTGCAGCGGCATGATTTTCTGGATCAGAAAATGCGTCTGTGGCCCCGGACGAAAAAAAACGACCCCTTCTATTTTGGATCGACGGCGCTCGGACATGATTTAGCGGTACAGTCCGGGTTTCGGGTGATTGTGGGATTTAACGAGTTTTGCGATCCGGATCTCGATAAGGCCATTCGTGAGGCCGTGATGCTGGCTGAAGAAAGGGTGCTGGTTACCACACCGATGATGACGCGCGGCGGCAGCCATTCAAAAGGAGATATTCCTGCGGCGATAGCAAGGGTTCGAAAGGATTTCCCAAAAACCGACATTATTTACGCCTGGCCCTTCCCTGTTTCTGAAATCGCCGGATTCCTTTCCGCGCAAATTCAGAATTTTCTTAATGGTTCAGTTTCAGGATCTTAATATTTTTTCTCCCGGCGTATGCGCACGTATCTGTATCCCACTATTGTCCGCTTGTAACACGATCAGCTTGTTTCAGCGTATAGAGATGACGGTAGAGTCCCGCTTGAGCCATGAGTGCGCTGTGGTTGCCTTGCTCCACCAAGCTGCCCTGATTGAAGACTAGAATGCGGTCGGCTTTTTCGATCGCCGTGAGGCGATGCGCAATCATAAAGGTCGTTTTGCCTTGCATGAGCTGCTCCAGGGCTTCTTGAATGAAGCGTTCCGATTCATTGTCGAGATAGGCCGTGGCTTCATCTAAAATCAGCATTCCGGGGTTTTTAAGAAAGGCCCGCGCAATCGCAATACGGTGACGTTGCCCACCCGACAGCGTCAGCCCTTTCTCCCCCACAATGGTTTCGTATCCCTCCGGAAAAGCCGTGATAAAGTCGTGGGCATGCGCGGCTTTCGCCGCTGCAATCAGTTCTTCTTCCGTCGCATCGAGTTTGCCATACAAGATATTGTCCCGCAGCGTACCGCCAAAAAGCATCACTTCTTGTGGCACATAGGCGATTTGATCATAATAACTTTTGAGTTGAACGGCTGTAAGCGGCACACCGTCAACAGAAATCACACCGGAGACAGGATCATAAAAACGATGCAGCAGATGAATCAGCGTGCTTTTTCCTGCGCCGCTGGGGCCGATGAGCGCGACTTTTTCTCCAGGCGCCACAGAAAAACTCACTGCGCGAAGTACGGCTTGTCCTTCAATATAATGGAAAGAAACCCGGTCAAACTCCACGGCGCCGACCATCGGCGGCAAAGCCTTGGCTCCGGGCCGATCTGCGATTTGCGGAGGAGTGTCCAAAAGCTCAAAAACCCGTCGGCTGGCCCCCAAACCTTCTTGCAACTGGGAATAAAGCCGGGCGAAACTGCCGACCGGCCCTGTGATAATTACCGCATACATCACAAAGGCGATTAAGTCGCCCGGACTGATTTTGCCGAGATACACCTCCCGTGCGCCATACCACATCAATCCGCTCGCGGTACTGAACCCCAGAAAGACCATTAAGGGGCCAAAGGCCGCGGAAATCTGCAAACGCTGCAACATAATCGAAAGCGTTTTGTTGGTCTGTACTGAAAACCGTGTTTTTTCGTATCCTTCCCGGCCAAATGATTTAATGGAGCGGATGCCCGAAATCATCTCCTCCATCAGCGTCGTCGTTTGTGCAAGCTGATCCTGCACGGCGGTTGAAAGCACCTTTAAACGCTTTCCCATGAAACGGGCAGCCAGAACAATCACGGGGATCAGGAAAAAAGCCAGGAGGCTGAGACGCCAGTTCATGTAAAGAATGATGGCGATGCCGCCGCAGAGGATCAGCCCTTGCCGAATGAGATTCACCGGGAGTTCCGTCGCCAGTGTTTGAACGACACCCAAATCATGGGTGAGTCGTGAGAGCAGCTCTCCCGTACGTCGCTTTAAAAAAAAGGGCAAGGATAAAGACTGAAGGTGAGCAAACAGCCCGACACGCAAATCGGCCAAAACACCTTGCCCTACCGCGCCTGAAAGATAATTGTGTCCAAAAGAAAGCAGGGCTTGAATAAAAAAAAGGCCGATTAGGGCAACAAAGAGGTTGATATCGGGGATGCTTTTTTGCATCAACATGATATTAACGGGATTGCGCAGCAGCCAAGGCAGGCTAAGGCTGATCGCGGAAGAAAGCAGGAGGCAGAGTGTTGCAAAACTCAAGATGCGCCAGTAGGGCCGCGCGTATTTTAGAATGCGCTTCAGGTGTGCTGAGGGGTTTGGCCGGGGCAAGGCGCGCCGCGATGCTCGCAAATGAATCAGGCCGCGCCGGCCCGGCGGGCCTTGTACTGCCGGACGGATTTTCGGATTAACAGACCGATGATGAGCATGGGGCCGGAGGGAAAAAGTGAAAGGCGCGCCAGATCAAAGAAAATACGTAAATAGAGGGGTTTGAGTTCAACCAGTTTGTCCATGGTGGGATCGTGTTCAATGATCCCGTCATTCAAGGCATCGGCCACCATTTGGTTTTGGCTGTTTTCAACACGCGCCTCGGTTTGATCGAGGCTCGTACTCTGCCGGGCTTTATAAATGGCGGGCTCCCAGGAAGCCCCCGCAAAAGAAAGCAAGAGCGAAACGAGAATGCCGATGGCCCAAAGCACCGCCAAATCCCGTTGATCCACAATGCCGCCTTGAAGCGATTCTGAGGGCGCTTCCACGGGAGGATTTACTGATTTAATTTCTGCCTGTTCCTGCATTTACTTGTCCAATCGTTCCCATTCAAAACGTTTATGATAGCCGCCTCATGCACAAAAAACAAGGGGAATTGACACTACCCCTTCTTTCGATTATGATGCGCGCCATGTCCGGCGCCTTGGAAAAACGAGTGGACTGTCTCGAAGCCGAGATCCTCCGCTTACAAAGCCAGATTTACGGCATTCAAGCCGAAGTCAAACACTTCCTCAAACGCTATCTCTCCGCGTGTCCCGCCTGTAAAAAAGAATTTGATCTCTTGGTCAATCACTACAGCATCGGGCTTTTTGACAACCTCGTTTATGTGAAATGCCCGCACTGCAACAAGTCCATGCCCGTCGTCGATCAAGAGGACGGCACGGTTTCAGTCGTCCTGGAATAACATCCCCGGCCCGATATTTTCAGAGTAAGGTCATGACCCGGTAACGGTTGTTTGTAACGGAGACGCAGGGAATTTGGCCTTGAAAAACAAGACCGGCGCTTCTTTTAGATGCAGGTTTTGAATAACGCACTGCGATGTTCTGCGTCCGGATCGCCGGTGTTTAAATCCAATAAATAATGGATCACTTCGTGCCGCCAGACATAGAGCGAGCCGACTTTAAGGTGATTTGGATTCACATACTCCCCGCTGCACCCTCCGGCATAGTGTTTACAAGGAAAAACAGGCGGCATCATCACGACCGAAACGTCTTCAAAAGCGCCATTTTCAAATTTGCCGCAGACCTTCGTATCTTCAAATTCGGTCTTTAAAAACTTTGCGGTTGACTCATCAATAAAGAGGCCGACCTTGCCGGCAGAGGCTTCTTCCCCGCAAGCACTCATCGAAACCCACAAAAACAATAAACAAACACATTTCAACACCCGAAAGGTTTTTGTTTTCATCACCTCACCCGTTTACCCCTTACAAAAAGTGTCAACATTTTTATCAGGAACGGCGATGCGCTCCCCCCACATTCCTCTTATCGGCAGGGGGAGAAAAACCTTTAGATTGATTTAAGGACGCTCCGGTTAAGGACCGACGTTTACATCATGGATATTATTTTTTTGAAGAGAAACGTTTAAGCGATGCGGGGAGAGATGAAGATTCGGTGCAAAAACCGGGATTTTACCCTTTTCCGCGGAGATTGATCGACTCAACCAAGCTGGCATGGGTTACGGAGCCGATGGCCTTGCGCAAGGTCTTCAAATCCCGTTCGGGCCGGTTTAAAATAAAGTGCTCTTTGAGAAATAAAAGCCGGCCGAGCGACTGATTCAGGCGCGCCTCGGAAATCGTGCCTTTTGCCACAGCGGCATCCAAGGCCTCAAGGGTTGCAATCTGCTCGTCGGCCGAATGGCAAACCAGGAGCAAATCCGAGCCCACCGAAACGGCCCGAACTGCGGCTTCAGGTACGGGGAACAGGTCTGTAACTCCTTTCATTTCCAGATCATCCGTGACCACAACGCCTTGAAATTTCAGCGCAGATCTCAAAAGTTCCGTCACAATATTTTCGGAAAGCGATGCCGGAAGTTTTTCATCGAAGGCGCTGAAGCAAATGTGCGCAGTCATCACGCAGGGCAAGCGGTTTTCAATCGCATGCACAAAGGGCCGGAGTTCCCGGTCGGTCAAACGGCTGGTCGCAAGGTCCACGACAGGCAGGGTTTTATGCGAGTCTGAATCCGTATCGCCATGTCCCGGAAAATGTTTGCCGCAGGGAACCATGTACTGATCCAGCATGGCGGCAATGGTGGCCATGCCGTGCTTTGAAACGATGTGCGGATTTTCCCCAAAGGCGCGGTCTCCGATCACGGGGTTTTTCGGATTGGTATTAATGTCCAATACCGGAGCAAAGTTCATATTGATGCCCACGGCAAGCAACTCTCGGGAAATCGCTTCCGCATTGCGATAGCTGAGCGAAACGGCATCACAACGGCCCAGGGTCCGGGCGGATGGAAATTGCGTAAACGGAAGCGGCAAACGTGAAACACGTCCGCCTTCCTGATCGACGGCAATCAAAAGCGGCGCATCGGGAGAAAGGGCCTGGAGATCCTCCGTGAGCGTTGCAAGCTGCTCCGGGCTTTCGATATTGCGTGAGAATAAAATCACGCCGCCGATGTGATAGGACTTGATCAGGTTTTTAATTTCTTTTGAAGGTGTTGTGCCCTCAAAGCCGGCCATCAGCAATTGACCGATTTTGTGCATGCGTTTCATCGCCCCTTCCTTCCCGCAACCTTTGTGAGGTAATGCACCAAGAGGCGCACACCCACGCCGCTCGCACCTTTCGGGACATAAGGATGTCTGCCGTCGTTATACCAGGAGGTGCCCGCAATATCCAAGTGCACCCACGGCACATCACCCGCAAAGGCCTTTAAAAAAAGGCCCGCGGTGATTGTCCCGGCCGCACGGCCGCCGACATTTTGCAAATCGGCGACATCGCTTTCAATTTGATTGAAGTATTCATCCCAAAGCGGCAGTTCCCAGGTGCGTTCTCCAACCGCCTCACCCGCAGCCCGCACTTTTGCCAGCAGACGGGCATTGTTTCCCATCATGCCCATTGCATGTTGCCCCAGGGCAATCACACAGGCCCCGGTCAAGGTCGCCAAATCAATCATGGCCACAGGTTTAAAGCGTGCGGCATAAGTCAGAGCATCGGCCAGACAAAGACGCCCTTCGGCATCGGTATTGATAATTTCAACGGTCTTGCCTGAAAGGCAGGTCACCACATCACCCGGATGCACGGCTTTACCGCCGGGCATGTTATCCGTCGCAGGCAAAAGGGCGACAATGTCAAGGGGGAGCTGAAGTTGCGCCGCAATTTTCATGACACCCAAGACCGTCGCGCCACCGGACATGTCGTACTTCATTTGCTCCATGTTTGCACCGGGTTTGAGCGAGATGCCGCCCGTGTCAAAAGTAACCGCCTTGCCAATCAAGGCCACAGGCCGTTTTTTGCCGCCTTTGGGCGTACCGTGATATTGCAGGATGATGAATTTGGGCGGCTCCTCCGTGCCTTGCGTCACGGCGTAATAGGCCCCCATCCCGAGCGACCGGATTTCATCACGCTCAAGCACTTCGATGGACATGCCTTCCGCCTCGGCGATTTTGGCCGCTTCTGTTGCAAGATAAGTCGGGGTCGCCATATTGGAAGGCAGATTACAGAGATCCCGCGTGTAACAAACCCCCTCGGCAATCGCCTTTCCGCGTGCGCCACCCGACGCGGCAGCCGACACGGCTTTTGCCTCCTCAACCAACAGGGTGCATTTTGTGATTTTTTTAGGGTCTTTTTTATCTGTTTTCAGGCGGTCAAATTTGTAAAGGCTCAGGATCAAGCCTTCCACAAGCACCTGCGCCAGTGTGCCCATCTTGCTTTTTCCAAGCACTTCGGCATTACAATGCAGTGCAATTTCAGAAAGGCCCAGTTTTTGAATCAAGGCCGCGCCTTTTCCCGCAGATTGCCGCAAGCGGTCTTCGGTCACTTCGGCGCGTTGTCCCAAACCCACAAACACAAGACGTTCAAAGCCGATTTTGCCGTTTGTGCGCAGGAAGAAGGTCTCCAGGAATTTTCCCGAAAATCCCTCGGCTGCGGTCATTTTTTTGAGCCGACCCTGCAATGCGCGATCAAGCGCAGCAATCGCGCCCTTTGTCTTCTCATCTTCAAAATAACCCAAGAGGCAAACCGCCCCTGCTGTTGTGTTTAAGGCACCGCTTTCAACCTGAATCTCCATACGGACTGTTTTACACCCCTTTCATGCTTGGGTCCCAGATTATCTTGTGAAGCTGCATCTGGAGCCGGACAGGCAGCCGGTCTTTTAAAATCCAATCGGCCAGTTGACGTGGGTCCATTTCTCCAAAAACAGGCGAAAAATGGATGATTTTTCCTGAAAGTGTTTGATGCTGCGCCAAAACCCGCTTGGCCCAGCGGTAATCCGCCTCATCGGCGATGACAAATTTCACTTCATCATTTTTTTTGAGATGGTTCAGATTGTCCCAATGCATGGCCGTGCTCATGCCGCTGCCGGGGCATTTGATATCGAGAATGATCACCGCCCGGGCATCAATACGGTCAATCGGCAAGGCCCCGCCGGTTTCCAGCAAAACACGATACCCTTCATCCAGCAAACGGCGCATTAAGACCGGGGTTTCAGCCTGAAGCAGCGGTTCTCCGCCCGTCACTTCAACCACGGGACAGCCGAAATCACGTACCGTTTCAAGAATGTTTTCAAGGGATTTTTCATCACCGGTTTCAAATGCGTCTTCGGTATCACACCAGCGGCATCTCAAATGACAACCGCGGGTCCGCACAAACACACAGGGCTGCCCGGCATAAGTCGATTCCCCTTGAATGCTTTGATAAATCTCGTGAATTTTCATGAACCGGCCGGTATCGGTTTCAAAACGGGATCATCTTCAATGATGTGAACAATAAATCAAAGAAGTGTAGCAACTCACCCAAACAGGGTCAAGTCAGTCAGGCCTCCCGAAAATCAATCGCGGAATTTGGAGGGGGCTTGGGTCGTGTTTCTGCTTGAAGCTTGAGCAAGCTGCATATAATCGGGATGCCGCGATCCGTCAGGGAAGCTCTGATTCGGTCCGGGTTGAATTTTTCGAGAGATAAAATGTTTGGATTCAAGGCGCAAATTACGGGAAATAGCCCGAACAACAATGAGCATGCCAAAAGTCTAAGGGGCTTCGGCGCTTGAGGCCGTCGGCTTGCCGTTCGGTGTGGGATCACAGGCATTGCCCAAAAAGTCCTGATCATCGTTGGCTTGACCCGGGTTGGGGGTATCCGGGCAGTTGTCCAGCAGGTCGTCAATCCCGTCGTCGTCTTTGTCATCAATAAAGTTTTCACATTTATCTCCGACCCCGTTACTGTTTTCATCAACCTGTTCTTGGTTGGGGATATTCGGACAATTGTCTGTTTGATCCGGAATGCCATCGCCGTCGGTATCCCCGGGAAGCAGGGCCTCGGGACCCAAAATCCGCGCAACATAGGTGCTATGCGGATCCAGCGTAAGTGTATAGTTTGCATTCTCACCGGAGAGACAGTCGGGTCCCGGCGGGCAGATATTTTCTGTCGCAGTGCCCAACATGCTGATTTCAGACCGTCCGATTTTGGTGCACACTTCTCCCACGACCCGGCAGGTCACGCCACTGGAGGTTACGGTAGCCGGTTCACCGACTTCAAGTCGCAATTCGGTGTGAGTCACGGTTTCCAATGCGGTAATATTCACTAAGGTATTCCCAATCAGTGGGGAAACGGCCGGAGGCCCGGCGGACGCCTGTCGGATACCTTTGATGACATTTAAACCGAAAGGCAGATCAAAAATAATAAACCGGCCGCTGTTGCCGCTCCGTGTTAAGGCCGGATCAACATCCAGGTCGTCATTCATATAACGCACGGCGCCGACGGCCTGACCTATATCATCAAGCACTTCGATCCGCACGTCCTTCACGGGACGGACATCACTTAAGATGACGGTGAAATTATCCGAGCCGCTATTCAAGGCAATAATATCGTCTCGCCCATCCTGATTGAAATCACCCGAAATGAGGTGGGTAGGACGCGTTCCTACGTTAAAAATACGTGTCGGCGGGTCAAAATAACCGTTACCGATGCCCGGCAATAGAGAAACCGTGGCCGTGCCTTCATTGGCCACGACCAGATCAAGCCGACCGTCTTCATCAAAATCAGCCAGCAACACCGCGCTCGGCATGCTTCCCCCGGCAAGCGCACAGTCTTCCTTGATAAGATCGTCCGCCGGAACGGGGCCGGGCGAACAGTCGACTTTGACAAAAACCCCGTTGCCGTCCCCTAAAAAAGTTGAAAAGCTGTCTGCGCCGGAATTCACAACGACCAAGTCCGCATGGCCGTCGCTGTTTAGGTCTCCTGTTTCGACGGCGCGCGGGGCCGCGCCCGCAAGGACAAAGGGATTCGGCACGCCTTCACCGCTTAAGAGCAGTCGAACCGTGTCGGAACCCGTGCCTGCAACGGCTAGATCCAGCCCGCCGTCCGTATCGAAATCCGCTGCGGTGATAAAAAGCGGGTTTTCTTCTACGTTACAGGGCGTGGGACAGGGGGAGTCGGCATTGGTAAAACCGCCCGAGCCGTCTCCCATCAATACGGTCAAATTATCAGAACCTTCGTTTGCAACGGCCAGATCGAGTCGTCCGTCCCGATTTAAATCTGCCACTTTAATAAAAACGGGAGCTGTGCCGATGCCATCTCCGGCGGTTATTTGTGTGTTCAAGGGTACGACAAATTGCCCGTCCCCCGTGCCGAAAAGTAAAGAGAGGCTGTCTTCACCGCGATTGCCGACCACAAGATCGGTATGGCCGTCCCGATTAAAATCCCCAAGGCCGATGGCGGCGGGATCGCTTCCGACGGTCACCGATGCCCCGGGGTCAAATCCGCCCCCGGTTTTCCCCAGGAAAATCCGGACTTGATCCGGGCTGTGTGTGACCGCCACATCCAAAAAGATGTCTTCATTAAAAAAACCGCTGACTATGCCCGCCGGCGCGGTGCCAGTTGAAACGGGGGCCGGAGCGGCGGCAAATAATTTTTCCAGAACCTTTCCGGAAACGATACCTTTTTGGATATCAAGTGTGAGTCCCCCTTGATTTGCAAGCCCCGTCAACTCGGTCAGGGTTGTGACATAGAAATGCACGCCCGTCTGCGGGTTCAGGTCGGTTTTGAGTTGATCGTTGAAGGTATCGACAAAGTTGCTTTTTTCAACCCGGGTCACAAAGGTGCCGTTGGCCGGGACCAACACCCCCGGCGACATAGAAAAGGATTCCGAGGTAAACACGGTGCCTTCACCCAATAAAGAAAGTGTCGCGCCGGTAACGGGTTCGTCGTGCAGGTCTGTGAGCGTGCCTTGCACCGGCACCGTGAGGGGGACATGGTTGACGGGCATGTTGAGCAAGGTCACACCATCCGCAAAGACTCGAACCATTTGATTGCCGGAGTCATCGGAAGAGTCGGCTTTGATCACCACGAGGCCCGGCGGGAGATTTTTAATTAAAAAAAGGCCGTTGTTTGCCGTGGCTGTAGCGGTCAAATCCTCATCCCCGTTTTCATCAAAATAAGTGATTATCCCGACGGGTTCTCCCGTTGTCACGACTTGTCCGTTCGCGTCGATGACCTGTGTGGCCAAGACCTGAACTTCGTTAATGCTGCCGCCGAGGCGGCGATTGATTAAACGGCCCCAAACCGCTCCAGTGCCGGCGGCCGGATTCACCAAGTTGTTTGAAACGATGCTTAGATCCATAAAGCGGTCTTGTCCGCCCGTCGCAATGTTTTGATAGGTGGTGGTAAAGCCTGCTTTTTCCAGGCGAAACAGCGACAGGCTGTTTGTCAAAAGCGGCGAAATGTCCGTAGGCGCAGGAGTCGTTCCTGCCGGAATTTCGTAAGCGCCTGTTGCCGCATCCGAAGTGGCAAGCGTGCCCGCGTGGCCGAGCCGTTGAATATCGACACCCGTGACGGCTGTGATACGGTCTTCCTGCCGAACGGTCCCTGACATTTTCAGGGTGTACCATGTGGGAGGCGGCATGGGTCCAGCCGGGTCTTCCCGAAGTGTGACTTGCAGCGCGAGGTCTTTCAAGGTAATGGCATCTGCAAAAACCGAGGTGGTGAGCGCACCGGTGGACTTGATCATTTCTCCCGGGACTTGACTTGATTCCACTTCTGCATAGGCCTTGATAAAAACGTCTCCCGGAGGCAGGTTGAGCATCAGAAACTGGCCCTGCGTGGAGGTCTTTGTCAAGCAAGTGCCGATATTGCCGTCATTGCAAGTCGGCAGATCACTGCCTGCAGGAAAATAATAAACCTCTCCAATGGCATTGCCCGCACTGTCCGTTGCAGATACGATCGTGCTGTCCTTTTTTCCGCTGAGTTCAACAACTTTACCCAGCAAGATGCCCCGCCCCGGAATAAGAGAAGCCCCCGCCGCAGCGACCATTTCCTGAAGATCCTGGCTGGAAACGGTGGTCAGATTTTTTGTAATTTCCGGGGTCACGGAGGTTAAGGTCAATGTGCCGAGATCGGTAAACATTTCCTGATAGGTGTCCACGTGTCCCGCCGCACTTGTTTTCACCAGAAAGATGCTTTCGGAATTGAGACCGGCAAGGCTAAAGGCGCTGGTACTGCCTGTCGTCAGGAAGCCGCCCAAACCGGGGAATCTGATTTCGGTTTGTCCCACAGGGTCCAGGCCGTTTCGGCCACGCACCACACCCGTGACGGCAACGGTCGGCAGGGTCACGGGAAAGACTTCCATGTCGATCAAGGATAAACTGCCTGCAAAAATATTCACGCGCGCATTGCCCCGGCCGCCCTGAACAGCCTTAATGTAATGTTCGCCGGGCGGTACATTTAACGCGGTAAAACTCCCTGAAGTGGATGTCCCGGAGGTGTTTACAAATTCCGGCACGCCGTTAATGCTGTTATAGAGCAAGGTGGCGACCAATTCTCCATCGGCATTCGTCACCCCTGCCGTCACGGCCCCGTCCACATCCCGGACAATGCGTCCGGCTTTGTCCAGCGACCCGATTGAAACACTGGAAAGTGCACGCCCCAGCCCATCGACAACAACACCGCTGATCACACCCCGGTCGGCGCGTTGCTCGCTTGTGCCCGGCGTGGCTGTGATGAGGTTTTTGATATCCGCGCCGGACACGATTTTGAGGTTGCTTTGCTCTCCCGTAATTTCCCCGGAACCGGTTTTGAAATTGAAGGTATAGGTGGGAACAAGCGGCACTTGAAACCCCGCATCTTGCCTCTCTCCAATGGGAAAAGGCTCTGAATTACAGCCGTAAAACAAGCCGACAAAACTGCATGTCAGCACGATAATTCGGTAAACAGGCTTCATTAAGGTCTCTTTTAAGGTTTGTTAAATACTATTTTGCAAACTAACTTACTAATTTTACATCACAATAACGATTAGGGCAAAAAGGCCTCCGGCACGCGGTCTTTTAAAAAGAGATGCGAAAGCCTTAAAAACTGTAAACGATTTCCAGAAAAATACGGTTACTGTCTTTAAAAAACCCGATAAAATCAAATTGACCTACTTCTTCTCCCCGGTCGCCAATGAAAATATCGGCCCCCACAACGGTCTTCACTTTATCCGTCAAACGGGTTTCCAGAGCGGGCCTCAGCAAAATATCTTCCTCGCTGAGAAAATAAAGGGTCAACATTCTCCCAACCAAGCGTTCATGCATAAAGGTTTTTCTCATAAAGTGGGACAGCACGGTATCAATTTTATCCTGCAAAATAACAGAATTCCAATTCGGAATATATTGCTGAAGAAATTGCATGGACATTTCGGCCCCGAATAAAGCAAAATCCAGTCCGGCGGCGTATTTCAAAAAGTCGCGTTCCAATTCTCCCAATACAGGGGAGATATCGTTATCGACATTTGCAGTCAGGTTCGAAGCTGCGGCAACTTTGATGTCCAACAGGGTGCCAAAAAGCTTTCCGAAGGTATAGGCAAATTCCGCATTCAGAACAATCCGGCCAAAACTTTTCGAAAGTGTCGTCCCGATGGTTGTAATGCGATTCATTCGCGGTGTAAAAATGACTTCGGGGGCATTTGAAAATCCCCCGGCGGCATCGCCCTCAATGCGCCGAAAACTCGCGGGAAAATCGTCCCAGGTGTAAAAGGCGGTGAACCCGATTTCCCAGCCACCCCAGTTGTGGACGAGGCGTGCGGCGATTTCCGTATTTTCAATGGCCTTGAAGTCAAAATTCAGGGATGAGTCTAAAAAGGAATCGGGAGGAATAAACCCGTCCAGGATTTGAAATTGTTCAAATTCCGAACCTGCAGGCGCGGGTTTGTGCGGTGCGGCTTCGGTTATCCAGATCAGTTCAAAACGGGCATCTCCCGGAAAAAAGTCCGCCCTGGCCATCATCAAGGGAATAAAACGGTCTTCAACTTCCCTTAAAATGAATTCCCCAAAATCGAAAGGATTAATTTCATCGGTAACACGTGCACCGGGCACAACCCCCCAACGCACAATTTGTTTGCCGATACGCAGATCAAAATTTTTGAACTGCGCATCAATGTACAATTCCCGCAAGTCGATACCGTCTTGATTGATTTCCACATTACGGGAGTTTTCGACATCAACCTCGGCGATTTCCTCCGGGGTCGGGTTACGCGGCAATTGTGTCAAAATCGTGTTTTCAAAGCGTCTGGGGCTGACGGTGTCCGGATCGATAAAATCCGTAATGGCATCATAAAAAGCCCGCCCCCGGGCTGTGATGAAAAACTTCGATGAAGCGGTATAACGGGCATTCAGCCGCATCAGATTCAGTGTTTTGGTAAAGGTGACGGGTTTATTCACGCGGTAGGCGGTTTCGTTTTTTAAAGTGCCGTCAAAACTCAGACCGGCGCGGCCCGGTTTTGTTTTCCCTTTCCCCCATAAGCCGACCTTATTCCAAAATGTTTGCTCTTCCCGGTCTTCGACTTCTTCCTGATCCCCCCAATTCATAAATTTTTCAAAGGCAGTCCGCCCCGGTTTGCCCTTCCCAAAATGAAAGCGCAGTGCCGCGCGCCCTTCAAGGCCGTTGAGTTTGAGTTTGAGCACCTGCGGGGCTTGTGTGGGATCTGTGACTTGATCATTTTGACAAGCGTTTACGGTGAGGGTATCCCCTCCGGTTCGGTCTCCCAAACGCGGAAAGCAGTCGCTATTTGCCACTCCAGGTAGGCCCTCCGAAATGAGGCCGAAACTGGAAGGAAAATCACGTGCGATTTTCAATCTGGTCACTGTGCCCCAAACGTAGTTTGCACTCAAGCCCAAGGACAACCAGGGACGGATAAAAACGGCGCCCCCAAGACCGACCCGTGTTGTAAAACTTCTGCCACGCGCCTCAAAAGAGCCCAGTGAGGCAAAAGGATCGCCAACCGGATTATCCTCGACCTTGACCAAGGCATCTGCGGTCAGGTTGGTGAAAGAACCGCCGATGAGGCCGAGATCAAAAAAAAGACGGCCCCGGGTCGGCTGATTAATGAGGGAGTAGCGCCAAGAAAGAAAAACCTGGTTGATGATCAGGTTGTAGCGCGCACTTCTCGGGACGGAGATGGACGGTTCTCCGGGAGAGAGAATCATGGGCACGATATCGGTTCTCACCGTGCTGTTTCGCCACTCCGAGACACTGAAGACCAGACCGTTGCGCGGGCTGATTTCCCATTCCATTTCAATGCCAAGACTGGGTCCTCCTTTAATCTCTTTCATTTGAATATTCCGCGCTTCGGAGCGGAACTCGGGATTGGTGGGCAGTAAATGATTGGGGTCCTGTACAATCACGGTCTTGGGATTACGCAAAACATCATTGAGTTCTGTTAAAGCAGGTCGATAATACCCGGTCGTAAGTCCGATGGTGAGTTGTTTGCCCAGACGGTGCCACTGCGGATAGAATGTTTTCAAATCTGCCGTGCCGGTCATGCCAAAGCTAATAAGGTTTTGGTCATA
>JALUVJ010000025.1 GCA_027020665.1 Nitrospira sp. | reverse complement strand
AAGGTTTTGCCCACGGATTTCAGAGCCTTGAAGACGATACCGAGGTGTTATATCTCATGTCGAAACCGTACCGTCCTGAAGCTGCCTCGGGCTTTTCTTGGCATGACCCGGCTTTTGGTATTGAGTGGCCGCTGGAAAATCCGATTCTGAGTGAAAAGGACAAGTCCTACGGCCCGTATGCGTTAGCGTGAAAATGACGGCGGTGCTTATCTTTTAGAGCAATCGCATGGGGTTTGAATGAAAATGCGACAAAGTTGTACACGATATTTTAAAGGCCTTCTGGTTGCTCTGTTGATTCTGCAAATGAGCGCTTGCGGCTTTTTGCGCTATCCGGAGCGGCAGGGGCAAAAAAAAGGTCAAATCGATGCCGGTGTTGCCGTGCTGGATGCCGCCGCTTTGATCTTTTTCATCGTGCCGGGGGTCATTGCTTTTGCCGTTGATTTTGCGACGGGTGCAATCTACCTTCCGCCGGGGCAATCCAAGAGCAAGCTCTTTGCCGAAAACAGGATTGTGACCGTTTGGCTTGATTTGAAAGACTTGAATCAAGTGAATATCGAGGCCGTTGTTGCAGGACACACCGGGCATCGCATATCGCTCAGCGGGCCGAATATCGAGCTTTCAAAACTTAAAAATAAAGGAGAGATCGTTCATCAATTTGATACCTGGGTGCTCAATAACGCAATGTTCTACCACGTGAGCAATTGAGGCGGTGAAGACGATACGGTGCTTATGATTTCTGAAAAAGCAAGGATTTCTTCTTTTGCTGATATTGAGGATTCCATTAAAGGATCTAAGGTCATTGTTGAGGCGAATGTCCGTATTGACGCATTTGTAAAAATCAAGCCGGTCGGGGGAATGGGGGATGTTCGTATCGGTAGAAATTCATTTATTAATTCAGGCGTGGTGATCTATTCCGGAAGCGGGATTGATATCGGTGAAGATGTGTTGATTGCCGCGAATTGTACCTTAGCACCCGTAAACCATGCCTATAAATCAAAAAATATGAAAATATCCCAGCAAGGATTTCAGGAGAGTAAAGGCGGCATCATCGTTGAGGATGATGTTTGGGTTGGGGCAAATACGGTGATTTTAGACGGTTCAATTCTGCGCAAGGGCTGTGTCGTGGGTGCGAATTCCCTCGTGAATGGAGAATTGGCCCCCTACTCAATCAACCTTGGAAGCCCGGTCAAACAGGTAGGGATGCGGACGTGAAATTCACGATTTTAGGCGGAAGCGGGTTTATCGGATCTCATTTGGCGATCGCACTTTCAAAACGAGGTGAAGCATATGAAAGGCCGGAACGAAGCGATCAATCCATTTTTTGTAAAAATTTAGGCCACGTTATTTATTGCATCGGTTTGACTGCGAATTTTAGGGAACGTCCCTTCGACACCGTTCGCGCGCATGTGCTGAATCTGATGAATATACTTGAAAATTGCACCTTTGATTCTTTTCTCTATCTTTCTTCGACGCGGCTTTATCTTAAAGGAAGACAGGGGGATGAGTGTGCGGATGTGTGTGTAAACTCCAATGATCCCGAAGATTTATACAATCTTTCAAAGTTGATGGGCGAGTCGGTTTGTTTTGCTTCAGCCCGGCCGAAAGTGCGGGTTGCACGGCTTTCAAATGTGTTTGGACAAAAAGCAGGGTCATCGGATTTTATTTCATCGCTTATTAGCGATGCCGTCGAGAAGGGCGAGGTTATCTTGAAATCGGGGGCAGCCTCAGAAAAAGACTATGTCAGCGTGCAGGACGTCGTGGCGCTGCTTCCGAAAATTGCGGTCTCCGGACAGCACCGGCTTTACAACGTCGCCGCTGGAAAAAATGTGAGTCATCAATGTGTGTTGAATGAGATTCAAAAAATCACAGGTTGTGATGTTGATATTTCCGATGAAGGCGAAAGCAGGGTATTTCCCGAAATATCGATTCAGCGTATTCAAGACGAATTCGGTTTTTCACCCGCCTTATTGATTCCATCTTTAAAAGATCTCATTCCGCAATATGAGATGAGGACGACTCATGATCAAAATTGACAGCGATAAGGGTTTAGTCACCGTAGAAGATGAAAACGGTTTACAAAGTCACGCCATCGGCACACCGGAGGCCTTTTCGATTATTTCAAAAGCCTGGTTGAGAAGCGGTTGGGATACAAAATATGTCTATAGTTTTTCCTGGTTGGGACGGCCCATTATTCAACTGCCCGAAGACATGTTTCGTATTCAAGAAGTTATTTTTCAGATCCAACCCGATGTCATGATTGAAACGGGTGTGGCCCACGGCGGTTCGCTTATTTTTTATGCGGGTTTGTTCAAAGCGATGGGAAAAGGGCGGGTGATCGGGATCGACATCGAAATCCGTCCGCATAACCGCAAAGCGATTGAGGAACACCCCTTGTTTGATGCGATTACCCTGATTGAAGGCAGCGCGATTGCACCGCACATTGTTAAAACAGTGAAGGCACAGATTCAGCCCGATGAAAAAGTCATCGTGATGCTGGATTCAAATCACACGAAGGCCCATGTGCTGGCAGAACTTGAGGCCTATGCAGGCTTGGTTTCCGTGGGGTCTTATATTGTCGCGGCCGACGGCATCATGGGGGATTTGGTCGGCGCACCGCGCAGCGAAGCCGATTGGTCGTGGAATAACCCAAAAGCGGCGGCGGAGGCTTTTGTAAAGTCCCGCCCCGATTTTGTGATCGAAGATCCGCCTTTACCCTTTAATGAAGGGCAAATTACCGAGCGGGTGAGCTATTGGCCGGGGGCTTGGCTGAGGAGAATTTCTAAGTGATCGCGACGGAAAAAAAGAAAAAACAAGGCCGAAACGCGCCCTGTGACTGCGGCAGCGGGAAAAAATATAAAAAATGTTGCGGCGGGTTTGCTTCCGGCACGGGAACCCCGCCCTTCGATACCCGCAAAGCGATTCAGGAAGCCGTCGCACATCACCAAGCCGGACACTTGGAACGCGCTGAGGCCGTTTATCTTCGTGTGCTTTCGTTTGAAAATAAGAACGCCGATGCCTTGCAGTTGTTGGGTGAAATCGCCTATCGGCGAAAGGACTATGTGCGTGCTGCGGACCTCATTCAGCAGGCGGTTCATATCAATCCGACTTCCCCCGTCGTTTATACGAACCTGGGAAATGCACTCAGGGAAATCGGAGAATACGAAGCGGCGATTGACGCCTTTATTCATGCGATTGCTTTAAAAGCCGATGCCCTTTCGGCTTATGAAAATCTGGCGGATACGATCAAAAAATCCAATCGGCTCAGTGAAGGCCCGCTGCGTTATTTAATGAAAGGACTTGCAGAAGAAGGGATTAGACCCGAAGCAAAATACGGGATATTGGTTCTCTTGGGCGATGTCATTGAATCGCCGCGTGAGTGGACCGGAGCGATTTTTGAACGATGTATTTTGCCCGCGACAAAAGCCGCACTGGATCGCGGAGATTATTTATTCGCCTATTATTTAAATGCGCTCACCGCGGTTTCCTATGCCCAGCAACCGCATACCGCCGAGCAATGGCGAAGGGTTCACGCACAAACAAATCCAATGTATGTTTCGGCAGGGGAAAGGCTTCATCAGCATCTCCCCAAGCTTGTTTTGTCGGATGATGGGGCGCAAGGGCTAAGGGTTGCGTTCCTGCTTGATTTAAGCCTCGGTTCGGGTTCCGGTGTGGCTTTGATCCTCAACCTGCTGCGGGGTCTTTCTGCACTCAGGCCAAAGCCGTTTGAAACGATTGTTTATACCTTGGATTCGGCTTCACCGGATTTGAGTGATGCCTGTTTGGAAATCGGGGTGAAACTTGTTGAACTCTCAAAACGATGCGGAGACTTAGCCTCTGAAGTTGATTTTTTTCAACGTCTGCTTGCGCTGA
>JALUVJ010000024.1 GCA_027020665.1 Nitrospira sp. | reverse complement strand
TACAGTGCTTGCCGGCAACACCTTGCATTATACAATTTGGTCCTTTTACCCTACGGTTCCAATTGCTTTGCGTGTCGACGGTTTGGGGCTTGTTTTTGCCCTGACCGCGTCTTTTTTATGGATACTGACAACGCTCTATTCCATGGGCTATATGCGTAGTCTCAATGAGCACGCGCAAACCCGATATTACACCTGTTTTGCTGTAACGCTTTCCGCGACGATGGGGGCGGCTTTTTCAGATAACTGGTTCACGCTCTTTCTGTTTTATGAGTTGATCACCTTCTTTACCTACCCCTTGGTGGCCCATAGCGAAACCAAGGAAGCTTTTGCTGGCGGAAATAAGTATCTGCTCTATCTCATGGCCACTTCGAAGGCCTTTTTAGCGGCAGGGATCATTTGGCTTTATTATATAGCGGGAACACTTGATTTTGTTCCGGGAGGCATCCTTCCTGCGGATGTTGATCCAAAAACCCTGCTGCCCATCTTTTTCCTTATGTTGTTTGGGGCGGGGAAAGCTGCGGTGATGCCTTTTTCTTCGTGGCTGCCTGCTTCGATGGTCGCTCCTACCCCGGTGAGTGCCCTCCTTCATGCGGTTGCCGTTGTGAATACCGGTGCTTTCTGCGTGCTTCGCATTATTTTTGATACTTTCGGTGTTGATGTAATGCGGACGGCCGGACTGGGGACGATGACGGCTTATCTGGTCTCGTTTACTATTATCATGGCTTCGGTTTATGCGCTTACCCGAGACAATATCAAAGAAAGAATCGCCTATTCGACGGTAAGCCAAATTTCCTACATTATTTTGGGGGGTGCGTTGTTGACGCCTTTTGGTATGGCAGGTGGCATTATGCATATCGCGAATCACGCCTTCTCAAAAATCACCCTGTTTTTTTGCGCGGGCGCGATTTATGTGGCTGCTAAAAAAACAAAGGTTTCTGAGTTAAATGGCATCGGGCGCCAAATGCCCTGGACAATGGCGGCTTTTGCGATCGCGACGCTTAGCATGGTGGGTGTGCCGCCTGTGGCCGGATTTCTCAGCAAATGGTACCTTGCAATTGGTTCGATGGAGGCACATCAACTCCCGATTCTTTTTGTTTTGCTCGTCAGTTCCTTGCTGAATGCAGGCTATTTTCTGCCTATTGTCCATAAGGCTTTTTTCAAGGCGCCCGATAGCGGCTTGCAGTATGCTGTTGCGGGAGACAAAGACGGAGGCGGGGTGCCTAAAAAGACGACGGAGATTCGGGAAGCGCCGAAATTCATGCTTTATCCCTTAGTGGCGACGGCGGTTATTTCTGTGTTGCTGGGACTTTTTCCTGAATTATTGCTCGACCTTATTAAGCAGGTACTCGGATGAACAAATTGATTGATATGATTAAAGGGCCGATTTCTTTTAAGAAGCTCAAAAAATATTTCTATATCGTGCTGGGTCTTCTTGTCGTGCTTGATGTGGCGCTCAGTCTGCTCCATTTGAAGCATCCTGCTTTTGTCTGGGATAAAATGCCCGGCTTTCTTTCGCTCTACAGTTTGGTTTCCACGGTTCTCATTGTCGTCATTTCTAAGGCAATCGGTCATGCGGTGCTGATGAAGCGGGAGGATTTTTATGACTGATATCTGGATTCATCCGGCGCTCTTGTTTTTCCTGGCCGCATGCATACTTCCTTTTGTTAACGAAAAACTCAGGCCAAGCATTATCCTGGGTGTGCCCGTTCTTGGGCTCTTAACGTTGTTGCTTGTTTCTCAAGGAATGCACGGTGTGGTTTCCCTGATGGGCCAAGAGATGGTCTTTGGTCGCGTCGATAAGCTTAGTCTTGTCTTTGGTTATATCTTTGTCATTCTTGCCTTTATCGGGATGCTTTATGCTCTTCATCTCAAGGGAAATCGCGAGCATGTTGCGGCACTGATCTATATTGGCGGTGCGATGGGGGCGGTTTTTGCGGGTGATCTGCTAAGCCTTTTTCTTTTTTGGGAAATCATGTCGTTCTCGTCTGTTTTCCTTATTTGGTTCGGCGGAACAAAAAAGTCTTCGGATGCGGGAATTCGCTATCTCTTTCTCCATACAATCGGCGGTATTTTATTATTAGGCGGCATCGTACTTCACATCGTGCAAACGGGCGACAGTAGTTTTGTTGCGATTACCGAAGGCGGTTGGGCTGGCGGATTGATGCTGGTCGGGTTTCTTATTAATGCCGGGGGGCCGCCTTTGCATGCCTGGTTACCGGATAGTTATCCTGAGGCGAGTGTGACGGGTACGATTTTCTTGGCGACTTTTACGACAAAGGTGGCTGTCTATGCTCTTGCGAGAGGATTTTCCGGGACGGAAATGTTGATCTATCTCGGTGTTTTCATGACTCTTTTTGGAATTGGCTACACCATCATCGAGAATGATATCCGCCGACTGCTTTCTTATCACATCATCAGTCAGGTCGGATACATGGTTGCCGCCATCGGCATCGGGACGGAATTGGCTGTGAATGGTGCAGTGGCCCATGCGATTAACAACATCTTGTTTAAAGGTGTTTTGATGATGGGCATGGGCGCTGTTATTTTTATGACCGGAAAAAGGAAGGGGACGGAATTGGGCGGGCTCAGGAAAGTCATGCCTTTGACCTGTCTTTTTTATATGATCGGCGGTCTTTCCATTTCAGGTTTTCCCCTGTTCAATGGTTTTATCAGTAAAGGGATGATAATTTCTTCTGCCGCTGAAGCACAATATGGGCCGACCGCCCTTTTGCTGACAATGGCGGCTGCGGGAACATTTCTTTCGACTACATTAAAACTCCCCTACATTGTATTTTCCGGAGATGACAAATCTTTAAAAGTGACGGATCCGCCTAAAAACATGATTTGGGCTATGGGCATCGGTTCCTTTTTTTGCATCCTGCTTGGTATTGCGCCAATGCTGCTGACCGCTCTCTTGCCTTTTGATGTCGTTTATCATTCATACACTGCCGATCATGTGGTGGGTTCCTTGCAGGTTATCGCTTTTTCCGGTCTAGGTTTTATGATCCTTCTGAAGAAATTGACACCGGAGAGTACGATTAGCCTTGACGCGGATTGGCTTTACCGGAAAATTACGACGGCGTTTATGTGGATTGCAGCTCGCTTTGCTTTTTTGAGGTATATTACATGAAAACGGCTTGCCGGATGATTGTCGGCTTTTATCCCTTAAAGTGTGTAGAGGGCTTGTCATGACTGTAAAAGAAATGATTAGAAAACCGATCGTGTTCGCGGGTTTGCTCATGGCAGCAATCATCTTGATCCCTTCCGCACCCTTATTTGCGGAAACCGCCGGAGGTGTTGAATACCGCGACATTCAAGGGATTGGAAGCCGGAATCTGATCTGGCTTTTTTCTCAGCTTCACATTCTGTTTGGCGCCTTTGTGCTCGGTGTGCCGATTTTTGTCTTGGCCTGTGAATTGATCGGGGTGGTCACAAAGGAAAAACGCTATGACCGATTGGCCAAAGAGTTCACTGATTTAATTGTTGCCTGTTACAACATGACGGCCACAATCGGGATTCTGTTCCTTTTTGCCCTGCTCGTTTTTTATCCCAAATTAATGAGCGTCATGGCTGATATTTTCCAGCCGGCCTACTATGTTTATGTCTTTCTTTTTATTGGAGAGACGGCGTCTATTTATCTTTATTGGTCAAAATGGGACAAGATGCAAGACCGAAAAGGTTTGCATATGTTTATCGGTCTTGTCCTGAATATTTTTGGGTTTTTGATTATGTGTGTGCCCAGTGCCTTCCTTGCTTTCCAGGCCAGTCCGGTTGTTTTAGGGCCGGATCTTGGCCCCTGGGAGAAGGCTTGGGTTGCGATGAATAATCCAACCTGGTGGCCGGTCAATATCCATCGCATCGTTGGAAACATTGTTTTGGGCGGTTTTGTTTGTGGCGCCTATGCCGGGGTGGCCTATCTCGGTGCGACGACAAAAGAAGAGAAAGAACACTACGATTGGATGGGGTATACGGGTAATTTTATCGGGGTCTTCGGTCTGCTCCCGATGCCTTTTGCCGGATACTGGTTGATGCGGGAGATCTACGAATACAATCAGCAAATGGGGATTACCTTAATGGGGGGTATCCTTTCCTGGTTGTTTATTTTGCAGGCTGTTCTGATCGGGGTGCTTTTTCTGGGGGCGAACTATTATTTCTGGCAAGGGCTTGCCTATCGAACGCATTCCGCAGCGAAATATAAGACGCCTATTGTGATCATGCTGCTTGTTTTGGTCGTCAGCTTTGGGGTTTGGTTGACACCGCATTCGCTTGTTGCCAGTGTTTCGGAAGCGAGAGCGATGGGTGGGTCGCATCATCCTTTATTAGGTGTTTTTGGTGTGATGTCCGCTAAATTAACGGTTGTGAATCTCATGATTCTGACGACCTTTATCGGATTTATTTTGTATTGGCGTGCGGATAAAGTCGAAACCGCCAAATGGGCGAAGGCATCACGTATTTTTCAGTATTTTCTCTTTACCGTTGCAACGATTGCAATTATTTTCTTGGGTGTTTACGGCTATCATCCCGATGTCCCTGCTTCTTTTCGCGTCAATGTGCTTTCGGTCGCCCAGGTTTTGGCGGTGCTTTTTGTGTTGGTGACTGTTATTCCCTTAACCGCTTTATCGCTTCGTACGGCCAAGTTGACCCGCGAGATGAAATGGGGCGTCATGCCCCCTCGTTCTCAATATGCCTTGTTGTTGAATGCCGTATTTACCGTATTAACAATGTCATTGATGGGTTATGCCCGTTCTGCCTCTCGTGTTCATTGGCATATTTACGGTGTTTTGGAAGATACCTCTGCCTATGGTTTTACGCCTACTTTAGGTCACGCGTCCTTACTCTTTGTCATTAATACCTTTATCTTTACTATTATGGTTGGGCTGATTTTTTGGTCTGTCTCGAAAAGTGTGCGTTATCAAGGCTTTTCAACGCAATACTTTTTTCTCGCCTCCGTTTTCTTTTGGTTTGTCTCTCTTTTTGAACCGAAAAAAGCCATTGAACAGAAGGTTTCGGCGGAGGTGAAAAATGTTTGGAAGGGGGCCGGCGTTGTGATGGCCTTCTTGCTTGCTTATATTTATATCGGGTATTCTGTTCCCCAAAAAGTCGGGCTTCCTCCGGAGAAAAAGGCACTGGATCTGACAAAAATTAAAACGAAGCAAGATATGGTTCAGGTCGGTCAGGAGATATTTTATAGTAAAGGGCAGTGCGCACTTTGTCATTCCATTGGTCCAGGCCATGGACGGTGTCCGAATTTGAAGGGTGTGGGTGCGCGGCTTACCCGTGAATTTATTTACGAAGCGCTCACGGTGCCCGATGCTTATGTGAAATTGGATTTTGAGCAGGTGAATCCCGTATCGTATGCCGCAGAAATGCCGATCATTAATAAGGCACCGATCGGGCTTTCAGAAGAAGAAATGTTAACGGTCATTGCCTTTGTTCAGAGTAACGGTGGGGAGGTGACTGTAACACCGGAAGAGCTTTTAAATCTTGGATCGCCTGTGGACAACACGGCCCACAATAGTCAAAATGACGAGATGAAGCTGGCGAAAGATGTGAGAGAAGAAAGTATTGGGAATGATTAATCGGCTCGAGTTCAGAACCATCACGACCTTCTTTCTCCTTGCGGTTGTCATGAGTGGTTGTACCTTGTTTGAGGATAAATATGTTGCCAAAGGTCATAAATTGTTTAATCGTTATTGCACGCCCTGCCACGGGCCGGATGGGAGTGGCAATGGTTACAACGCGATCAATTTGGAATCTGCGCCGCGTGATCTGACGGACGCTTCCGAAGAATATATGGCGAAGTTGGACAATAATGAAATCTACGAAGTGCTGGAACTGGGTGGCTACGGTGTTGATCTTGCGCCGACAATGCCCGTCTGGGGGAAGATTTTTTCGGAAGAGGAGCTCTGGTCTCTAGTCGCGTTTATACGCACTTTACATCCAAACGATGCTGAACCGATTGTATTTACTCAGCCGGGTTCGGAAGAACCTGTTTTTGAAACGAAGAGGGTGCGGTACCCGAAAGTGCGTCCCAAGGCATTTTACGACCTCTACGAAGAATTGGTTCCTGATGAAGATGCGTACGCAGAACAAGTTGGGATTGGCAGTGAGGTGTTTGAAGAACACGGATGCAATGCCTGTCATGTAATAGATGGAGAGGGAGGAACACTTGGTCCCGATTTATCCAGAGCGGGCTTCATGTTACAGCCTCAGTTTATGTTTCGATGGGTGCTGAATCCGCAGGCATTTCTCCCTAAAACAAGAATGCCAAATTTGGATTTGACTCCTGAAGATGCGCTTGCTGTCACGCTTTATCTAAGTGAACAAAAGGGCGAAGCGCCCGGAGGCGCTGCTGTGACAAAACCGGTCTCGAATGATGAGGGAGACGAGGTGGGTACTTCGGATGAAGAGGGGATGGAAGAATGAGATTGCCGCTTGTTGCAAAGGCATTCGGTGCCTGGATTCTTTCTTATGTCATCTTTAAATTTGGCATGCCTTTCATCACGAGTCCGCTTCCTTCCAGTATCATTTTTATGTATATGAGCCTCGTTACGGTTGCGGTTCTGCTTTTTGTTTCGGTTTTTGAGGATGATTTCCATAGCTTTTTCGGGCCGATCACTTCTTTTATTCGAGGAGAGGAAGGGGACGGGGTCGGCAGAAAAATGAGTCGCATCGCCGTCTTCATTATCATCCCCTTATTTTTTGGTTTTAGAACGTATGAAAATGTGAAGCCGAGTTTTGAAGCACCTTTTCCCCAACGTGTGATTCATCCGGCGCCTCCAGGAGAAGCCGCCGGATTTACGAACCCTTTCGAAGGTGATGAAGCGCACTATGAAGAATATATTCAGGAAGGGCGAAAAATCTACTATGAAAATTGTGTCTTTTGTCATGGTGATAAGCTGGATGGTCACGGCATCTTTGCCAATGCTTTAAATGTAAAACCTGCGAACTTTGCCGATCCGACCACCATTTCAATGTTGATGGAGTCCTTTGTCTTTTGGCGCGTAAGTAAAGGAGGAATCGGTTTGCCTGGCGAGTCAACACCTTGGGACTCTGCGATGCCTCCCTGGGAATTGATTCTTACAGAAGAAGAGCGTTGGAAAGTGATTATGTTCCTCTATGAATATACGGGTTTCAAACCAAGAACCTGGGAATAAACCAGACGATAAAATGCTTAATGAGGGTGTTAAGGGATATCAATTGAAAAAATTGTCGGTTTTCTTGTTGCTTGCTGTTCTATTTTTCGGGTGGGGCACTCCGCTTCAGGCGGATGAATCGGAACCTGGCGAGTCGGAGATGGCGGAACCTGTCGAAGAGGTTCTGCCGACAGATGATTTAGCTGCGGGAAAAGTACTCTATGAAAAACTTTGCATCTCCTGTCATGGTGTTGAAGGCGATGGAGACGGCCCCGCTGCCGATTTTTTTGAACCAAAACCAAGAAGTTTTAAAAAGGCAGAATATAAATACCGGACCACACCAAAAGGTGCTCTTCCTACGGACGATGATCTTTTTCGGGCCATTGCGCGCGGTTTGCCGGGGACCGGAATGCCGGATTGGGCGGACAAACTCAACAAGAAAAAGATTAATCAGGTAATCAAATATATTAAAACATTCTCTGATAAGTGGGACAATCAACAAGGTCCGCACGATGTGATTCCTGTTGGAGAGCCGGTCGCATCAAGTGAAGAAAGTATTGAAAAAGGAAAAAAGCAATTCACAGCGCTGGGTTGCACGCTTTGTCACGGTGCGGAAGGAAGGGGAGATGGGGCAACGGCCTCGGTTTTAACCGATCATCGAGGAGATCCGGTTTATCCCAGAAATCTCAGTAAAAACTGGTTGTTCAGAGGCGGGGGAGAGACAAAAGACATTTACATGAGGATCAATACAGGCCTCAACGGGACGCCCATGCCTTCTTTTGCGGACCAACTGGATAACGAGCAAAGTTGGGATTTAGCCAACTATGTTCGGTCTCTTTCTCCGGCCGTACAACCTGAACGCGGTTCAATGATTAAGTCGGGGCGTGTTGATGGAGATGTGCCGAGTGATCCGGAAGATCCATTGTGGCAAGAGGCTGAAGCGAGTTGGTTTCCAATGATGGGGCAAATCACTTTCGAAGAGCGTCTGTTTACACCATCGGTTACTGATATTACGGTGAAGTCACTTTATAATGACAAAGAAATCGGCTTTTTGTTGATTTGGGACGACCGGAGTAAAAGCAAGAAAAAGGCCCCACCAAAACCGACTTTTACTGACCAGGTTGCCATTCAATTTCCCGAAAAACTTCAACCCGGCGGTGTTGTGAAGCCCTATTTTATTATGGGCGATGAAAAATTGGGTGTAAATTTATGGACGTGGCGGGCGGAGGAGAATCAATTTCTTGAAAGTAATGCAAACGGAATTCATGCTGAAGAGCAATTTCAGCCTGTTTCTGATGTCAAGGGAAAAGGTTCTTATGTAAACGGTCAGTATCGTGTTGTGATGAAACGCGCGTTAAATACCGGTGATACCGAAAAGGATATTCAATTTGAAAGCGGTGTTTTTTACCCGATTGCATTTCATGCCTGGGATGGAGGCAATGGGGAGACCTTAACGAAACGATCCGTGACGCCCTGGTATTTTGTGCTGATGACGCCCGAAACGCCTAAAAGTGTTTATATTTTTCCGCCCGTTGTTGTGATAATTGTTTTTGGTCTTGAATTTCTTCTTCAGAAAATGTTGAGAAAAAATCGAGATTCATCGGCGTAGTTGATGCATTTTGTTTTGCTTGGGTATCCAAATTGACGTTGAAGATATATCGAAAAGTATTGGAGGAATTGCGCGCTTATTGCTCTCTTTGCTATTCTTGCTGTCCTTTTCACCCGATGTTTTAGCCACACATGAGGCAGACCATCGTTACCTTATTTCGGGGTATGTACGGGACCAAAACGGGGTTGCGCTTAGAAATGCGACAGTTCATCTTGAGCATAAAGGTGGAGAAAAAAAGAAGGTAAGCACAAACAGAAACGGTTATTATGAGGTGCTTTTTCACCTTCATAATGAAAACTTGGGTGATGAAATCCTTGTTCGTTTTGGGGATTTTGAAAAAAGAGTAAAGGTTGCTTTTGATATAACAGATACTGTAAGCACAAGAGGGGATACGGTTGATTTTGGCGCCCCGCCCCAGGATACGGGTATTTGGGGTTACCTCACCGGAGCTTCTCTCTTCATTGTGGTGATTGCGCTTTATGTGGGTTTTCTTCGAGTGAAACGGAAGAAAAATGCTGTTGTCCGTCGAAAGAAAAGAAAAAGGAAAAGAAGCTAAATTAAATACATCAGTCATGTGTGACGATTAGGAGCAAGCAGATCATGGCCCCTGAAGATAACAAAGGAAAAATAGAAGACGAAGATGTCAGCCGAAGACGCTTTTTTACCTTGATGGGATTAGGCGTGGGTTGGGGAAGTCTTTTTACGGCACTCGGCGGTGTGGGTGTCGGGACTGCCCGTTACATGCTTCCATCCGTGCTTTATGAACCTCCGACGGTTTTTAAGATCGGGACACCCGAAGAATACGGTATTGGCGTTGATACCAAGCTAAAAAAAGAACGTCAAATTTGGGTTGTCCGAAATGAACGCGGTCTGTATGTCATGATTGCGATCTGCCGTCACTTGGGGTGCACGCCAAATTTCTTTCAGGATCAAAGTCTTTTTCGCTGCCCCTGTCACGGCAGTATTTATGACACACGGGGAAATGTTCTCGGTGGCCCGGCGCCTCGTACCTTGTGGCGCGCGGCAGTGTCCCTTGATCCGGTTGACGGTCAAATTGTTGTGAGTTTTAATACGAGACAAGATCCGGACCCCGTTGGAACCCCTGAAGGGCTCATGGTAGAAGAATTGAGTCGTGAAGTTGAGCCCTACTTCCTAAAGGTCTAGAGCGGAGGAGATAGAAGCAGTATGTTGAATTTACTCCAGAAAATTCGTGCGATTGTTAATAAAACACAGGTCTTTAAGTCGATCTTCCGGCATGGGTATCCGGATACGGACGGCAATCGTGCATTGGTCATGTTTAGTAATGTTATCCTGCATTTACACCCGGTTCGTGTGCGTAGAGGTGCGCTTAAAATCAAATTTACGTGGTGCTTGGGAGGCTTAACGTTTTTATTTTTTATCCTCCTTGCGATCACGGGCGTGGTTTTGATGTTTTATTACGTTCCTGATACCCGGCGCGCATATAACGACATTCGGGATCTGGGCACAGTGATTTATTTTGGCAGCCTCTTCAGAGCCGTGCATCGCTGGTCTGCGCATGCAATGGTCTTCTCTGTTTGGATGCATATGACACGCGTTTTTATGACCGGTTCATATAAACCTCCGAGGGAATTTAACTGGGTTGTCGGTGTTATTCTTTTAGTGACCACCTTGGTTTTGAGTTGGACCGGGTATCTCCTGCCTTGGGATCAGTTGGCGCTTTGGGCGGTTACGGTTGGCAGCAAAATGGCGGAAGCAACTCCTTTTATCGGGGCTGCCGGTCCTTTCGGTCCTGAGCTGGGTTTTACGGCCGAGAATGATATGGCCTTCGCACTTTTGGGTGGAACCGTTGTGGGGCAAAGTGCCCTGCTCCGTTTTTATGTGCTCCATTGTCTTGCCTTACCCTTGCTTATGGCGCTTTTTATTGCCGTTCATTTCTGGAGAATTCGAAAAGACGGTTTTTCGGGGCCACTTTAATTAATTGACTCAATTGAGGGAAGATATGTCTGATAAAGTTTCTGATTTGGCCCAGGATTCGTCTAAGTCCGGCAGGCTCGCAAGCTTAATCAAAAAGACTGCGGCCGAAAAAGTCGAGCCGGAAGATACTGTTCTTGTTTGGCCGAACCTTGTTTATCTTGAACTGATCTGTTCAATGGTTGCGGTGGCGATCATGTTGTTTCTTTCATTGGTTTCTCCTGCGCCTTTGGAAGAATTGGCGAGTGCGGATACGACTCCTAATCCGACAAAAGCACCCTGGTATTTTTTAGGGCTGCAAGAGTTGCTGGTCTATTTTGATCCCTGGTTAGCCGGTATGGTCTTACCGACCATGATTATCGTCGGCCTTGTTTTGATCCCTTATGTTGACCCGAACCCGCGCGGAAAAGGTTATTATACCTTTTCGGAACGAAAATTTTCCATGTTGGGTTTCGGATTCGGTTTGGCGCTCTGGTGGGTTCTTATTGTGGTGGGCGTATTTTTTAGAGGCCTGGATTGGTCTTGGTACTGGCCTTGGGATGATTGGCATTATCATCAGCCTGCGGGTGCTGTTAAACTGGTGGACTTGGAAATTATACTTCAAAACCTCTTGGGTTTGAGCGAATCACCCTTGGTTACCCTGGGAAGATATGCCATAACGACGGCAAACCTGATTACCTGGGTTTTGTTTCTCGCATTTTATGCGGTCGGTTTTACGGTTCCGTTTTTGTTTTTTCGTGATTTTTACCGCAGATTGGGTTTTGTTCGTTATAACTTGGTGATGGTCATGTTTATTTCGATGATGGGTGTTCCGATGAAGATTTTTGTCAGATTGTTGGCGGATGTGAAGTATGTACTCGTTACACCTTGGTTTAAAATCTAGTTGAAAATGCATGAGGTGCTTTAATGGATGATATCTGGGCCTATCCCTATCGACTGGGAATCGGCATATTTTTTGTTGTTTCAACATTGATTTTCATGGTGGGGTTTATTGGTGCCGCCGTCTGGCTTGAAAAGGCGCTCAAAGACGACCCAAAAAAATAAGTTGAACTTGAACTGCGGTTAGAGGGTGCGACGCGCTTCGCACCAAATGGGAGCAGAGTTACCGTATGGTGAAGCACATTGTTTTCGGGATTTCGGGGTTTTTAATTGTTCTCCAACTGGGTATTTTTGTTTATAAAGAAGAAACAGCGGAATGGAAGGGGTATCAAGCCACTTACTATAAAAAGCTCGCCGAAGTGATGGGTGACCCTAAACTTGCGGAGACACCCGTCGAGGTCGTGCAAATCTGGGACAAGAAACTAAATCGTGCCGATCGTTGTATGACCTGTCACGCCGGCATTGCGAATCCTGCTTTTGAGAATGAGCCGCAGCCCTATACCACTCACCCTAATTTTAAGGATGGCGGATATATTTCAAAACATGCCTTTGAAAAGTTCGGATGCACGATTTGTCATGAAGGAAATGGCCAGGCGGTCACGGTTGCGGCAACTCACGGTGTGGTGAAACATCTTGATCGCCAGCCTTTGTCCGGGCCTTATGTCCAGACAACTTGCACAAAATGCCATTATGAGCTTTATTCGCGTGAAGTGTACTGGCCCGAAGCCGATGTTTTGATGAAAGGCCGTGACTTGGCCTATGAGCTCGGTTGTGGTGCTTGTCACGCCATCCGTCAGTTTGGAGCGAATGCCGCACTCGCGCCAGAGATTTCCAACATGGGCAGCAAAACCGAACTGGCTTTTACTTTGGTGCATGATTTTTCAAAAATTGAATCAGAACACCATATCACCCGTGTTTGGGAGTATGAACATTTTCTTGATCCACAAAAAATTGTTCCGGGTAACCCTGATGCGCCTGACCCAAAAGACAGGACTTCTCCGACCATTATGCCGAACTGGGGTTTGACTGAGGATGAAGCGACGGCCTTGACCGTTTTTACTTTGTCCCTCAGAGACCCGGAGGTGGAGGACATCCCGGCAAAATTTTTTCCAAAAATTCCGAGCCACGAAGGTTTCCTTCAATATCGGTAAATCACACTCATAATGAGGCTGCTTTGCTTCGCTGTGCAGGCCGGCGCTGTTTTGAATCATGGATTATATGACGGCGTCGGCGCGCCTGTCCGCTTGCCCTTCATTTTCTTGTTTTGAGAGTCCATTTCGTCTCATTTCCAAAAGCGGTTTATTTCTCTTGACAAAGAAATAGATTAAAATATATATAATCTTGCCTTTTTGATGGTCCTGTCAGCAGCCGACCCCTTTTGTTTTCTGACTGATTGTATCGATGACGGGCCAAATTTGTCCGAACAACCTAGGTGGAGAAACAGGAATGAAAGCATTAGGCGTCCACATCCTTATCGAGTTGGAAGATTGCAACAGAAAACTGCTGGATGACCTCAAAAAAATTGAAGCCGTAATGCTTGAGGCAGCGAGAAAAGCCAAAACAACAATCATCGAGAGCCGCTTTCACCGCTTCAGTCCTTTTGGTATCAGCGGTGTGGTCGTTATTGCGGAATCACATCTTACGATCCATACTTGGCCTGAGCATGGCTACGCAGCCGTTGATATTTTTACCTGCGGCGAAGTCCTGCAACCGAATCTCGCGAGCCGGTATCTTATTGAAGCCCTTGATTCTAAAAATCCTTCCATCGTGGAACTCGACCGAGGGCCTTTTTTGTCAAAAGAAAAAACGGCGCAGGCCCATCATCTTGACAGGGGAGGTTTTTTGCAGCATGCGTTTAGGTAAGCACCTACACGCCTCGATTGAGTGATCCGTCTTCCTTATTGAATCCATTTATTTTTTTAAACCTGATCTTTCTTATTGATGATTGGCCGACCGGCCCGAGTTTGCCTTTAATGGCTTCTTAGGGAAACTCTGATTAAGTTATGAAAAGAAGCGGTTACAATAAGGTTCATCAAATCTTTTTACGAAAGCGATGGAAGCGTGAAGGATATTGTTTTTGATGTGGGTCGGGTTCTGATCGATTTCCGGTATGACGCTTTATTTCAGTTTTTTTATGAAAGAGGAGTTCATTTTAAAAGTGTCCATGATTTTGCGGAAAAAACCGATTTAAAGGCCTATGAATGCGGACGGATCTCAAACGATGATTTTATAAACAATCTTGCAAAACTTTTTAATCAGCCGCTTGATCTTAGTCTGTTAATGAATCAATGGACGGAAATCTTTGAGCCGATTACAGAAATGCTGGATTTTGCGCTTGATCTTAAAAAAACACACCGGATTTTTTTTCTAAGTAATACAAGTGCCCTGCATTGGGAATATTTGTTGTCCGAGTATAAACTGAAAGAAATCGCAACGGACCTGCTTGCATCTTTTCAAGTAGGCGCCATGAAACCCGAAAGAAAAATTTTTAAGGAAGCAGAGCGGCGCTTCGGTTTATTGCCGGGAGAGACCCTTTTCATTGATGACATTGAAGAAAACGCCTTGGGTGCGGTATCCTGCGGCTGGCACGGGATTCACCATGTGGGGATTGAAGAGACAAAGATACGGATCAAAACATGGCTTTCTTAAACCGTCAAGCAATTTCATAGGGTTCTTGTCGTTTTGAATCAAATCAGGCATCCAAAAAACACGGATTTACCGCAGCTTGCCGTTATCGGAAGCGGGTATTGGGGCAAAAACCTGGTACGAAATTGTTATGGTCTGGGTGTGCTTGCTGCGATTTGTGACCAGGATGCGGAACATTTGGCGACTTTAAGTGCCCGTTATGAAGATGTAAAAATGCTTTCTTTTCCTGAAATTTTGGCCGAGCAAGACATTCAAGGCGTGGTGATTGCGACGCCGGCGGAAAGCCATCACGACTTGATTCGCCAGTCCCTTTTGGCTGGAAAAGATGTTTTTGTTGAAAAACCGCTTTGTCTTTCTGTGCAGACGGGTGAAGCCCTTGTGGCCCTGGCGAAAGAAAAAAACCGGATTTTAATGGTCGGCCACCTGCTTTGGTACCATCCGGCGATTCTGAAACTCAAATCATTGATTAATTCCGGCACTCTGGGGCGCATTCAATACATCTATTCCAATCGTTTGAATCTCGGGAAAATCCGCCGGGAGGAAAATATTCTGTGGTCTTTTGCCCCGCATGACATCTCCGTCATTTTAGGGCTTTTAGATGAAGAGCCCGACCATATCCAGGCCCAAGGCGGCAATTATCTGCATCCGCAAATCGCCGATGTCACCGTGAGCCTGCTCTCCTTTCCAAGCGGCGTCAAAGCACATATCTTTGTTTCGTGGCTGCATCCCTTTAAAGAGCAAAAACTGGTTGTGGTCGGAGATCTCAAGATGGCGGTTTTTGATGACATGGCGCCGGAGGAAAAACTTCGGCTTTATCCCCATTCCATTGAGTGGAAAAACCATATTCCCGTGCCCAACAAGGCCGAGGCCGAGGCCGTTTTCTGTGAAACGGGCGAGCCGCTTCGGGCGGAGTGCCTGCACTTTCTTGAAGCGATTCAAAACCGTTCAATCCCTCGCACGGATGGTGAAGAAGGGCTGCGTGTCTTGCGCGTGCTTGAGGCCTGTCAGAAGGCTTTTGCCAGGAAAACGCGCTTTAAACGTTCGGGTTTATTTGAAAAAAAAGTGCCTTATTTTGTGCACGATTCGGCCTTTGTCGATGAAGGCGTGGACATCGGAGCAGGCACAAAAATCTGGCATTTTTCGCATATTCTCGAAGGATCGCGTCTCGGGGAAAAATGCCAGATTGGTCAAAACTGTGTCATCGGGCCAAATGTGGAGATTGGAAACGGCGTCAAAATTCAAAACAATGTTTCCGTTTATGAAGGTGTGCGCTTGGAAGATCATGTCTTTTGCGGGCCTTCGATGGTTTTTACCAATGTGCATAACCCGCGCAGCGAAATTCCCCGGATGGACGAGCTGAAGTCTACGCTTGTTAAAAAAGGGGCGTCCCTGGGTGCAAACTGCACAATTGTCTGCGGTGTGACGATCGGGGCCTATGCCTTCATCGGCGCGGGTGCGGTCGTGACCAAGGATGTGTCTGATTACGCGCTCATGACCGGCAACCCGGCGCGCCGCACCGCTTGGTATTGCCAATGCGGGACAAAGCTCGTTTTTGAAGAGGGTCAGGCAAAATGTGAGGCCTGCGGCAAATCGTATTGTGCGGAAGGCCATCATATTACCCCCCAATTTTTGAATGAAAAACCGAAGGACGAAAAAACAGGAGATTAAAATGAAAGTCCCCCTACTTGATTTAAAAGCCCACCATGAGCCGATTAAAGAAGAGATCTTCTCTGTTTTTGAAGCGGTTTTTCGCAATCAATATTTTATCCTCGGCCCGCAGGTGAAAGACCTGGAAGAGAAGGTCGCGTCCTATTGTCAAACGGAGTTTGCCATCGGCGTTTCCTCCGGGACGGATGCTCTCCTGATTGCCCTCATGTCCTTGGATATCGGCGCCGGAGACGAAGTGATCACCACGCCCTACACCTTTTTTGCCACTGCGGGTGCGATTGCCCGCGTGGGCGCAAAACCGGTTTTTGTCGATATTGATCCGGTCAGTTACAATATTGATCCCGAAAAAATTGAAGCCGCTCTCACCCCGCAGACGAAAATCATCATGCCCGTGCATCTTTACGGTCAGGTGGCCGACATGGGGCCGATATTGGACATTGCGCAAGGGTACGGCCTGAAGGTTGTCGAAGATGCCGCGCAAGCCATTGGCGCGGAAGATGCCCGGGGCAAACGGGCGGGCAGTTTTGGTGATATCGGTTGTTTTTCTTTTTTCCCGAGCAAAAATTTAGGCGCAATGGGGGACGGCGGTATTGTGACAACAAACGATGCGGCACTGGCGGACAAGGTGGTAAAAATGCGCGTGCATGGCGGGCATCCCAAGTATTATCATAAAATGATCGGGGGTAATTTCCGCCTGGATGCGATTCAGGCCGGTGTCGTGGCGGTTAAATTAAACTACCTCGACGGCTGGACAGCAAAACGTCAGCAAAACGCCCAATATTACGGAGAACTGTTTTCAAAACACAAATTGATCGACGAAGGTTTTTTAAGTCTCCCTCAGGCCGTTTATAAAAAGAGCGCTCCATCTCATTATCATATTTATAATCAATTTGTGCTCCGTGTTAAAGACCGTGATGCCTTAAGGGCTTTTCTTACCAAAGCGGAAATCGGTTCAGAGGTGTATTACCCTGTTCCACTTCATTTACAGGCATGTTTTGCTGATTTAGGACACAAGACCGGAGATTTCCCGGAATCG
>JALUVJ010000023.1 GCA_027020665.1 Nitrospira sp. | reverse complement strand
GAAAAGAGCATCAAGAACGCCGTCCAGGCATTCGATCTGGTCGAAAGCATGGTGGCCGATAAATTGCTCACCAGCGCTCGTTTCATCGAATATCTCGATTACACTGGTCAGCTAAGCGAAGAAAAATTAAAACAAATCGCAAAAGAGAACAATATTTACCGGGTAAATGTGTTCGACCGGAACGGCAACAGAATCTTCAGCACATCGCCGATGCCAAAGTCTCAACAGCCAACCAAAGCGCCAACAAGACTGCTGGAAATTTTGCAAAGCAAGCAGAGCGATGAATTGCTTCTTGGTTTTCGACAGGGGCGGTTTGGCACCGGCAAAAGATTTGCCGTGGCCAAAAAACGGCGCAAGGGCGGTGTCATTGTACTTAACATCGATGCGCATGACATGCTGGAATTTCGCAAAAATATCGGTGCCGGAAAGTTGCTGCGAGACATTGGGGCCACCAAAGGTGTACTGTACGTGATATTGCAGGATAGCACCAATGTGCTCATGGCTTCGGAAGGGGTGACGGAAGTGACTGCCATAGAGTCCGATCCTTTTTTGCAAAAAGCAATCGAGAGCGAAAAACCGCAAACGCGCATCACAAAATTTCACGACCAGGAGACCTTTGAAATTGTGAAAACCGTTTATCTGAACGACCACTTTTACGGTCTCCTCAGAATCGGCCTGTCTGCCAGGCGCCTGCGGCAAGCCGAAGCCAATGCACGTGAACGGGCCATTGTTGTCTCTTTGCTTTTGCTGGTCGTTGGTGTGGCAATAGCCAGCGCGTTGATTGGTGCGCAAAATTACAAGAACCTGCAAAATGCTTACAACCGAATTGAAACCTACACCGGCAATATACTGGTCAATATGACCGATGCCGTCGTTGCTGTCAATCGCACCGGCGAAATCACACTCATCAATCGTGCCGCAGAAGAGCTATTCAATATTCGTTCGGACGAGGCATTGAACAATGCGTGCGCACTGGTACTGCCCACGCTCTGTCCCTATTTGCAGGAAGCGTTAGAGACCGGCGAGCTTGTAAAAGACAGGATTGTCACCGTTAACATCAACAACAAAGAGCTTATTTTATCGATCAGCATTTCATTTTTATATGATGAAGAAAATGTCATTGACACCGCTTTTGCCGTCATCAAAGATCTGACCGAGCAGAAGAAACTGGAAGAAAACCTGAAACGCAAAGACCAGCTAACAGCGATGGGGCACCTGGCATCGGGCGTGGCGCATGAAATCCGCAACCCGTTGAACGCAATCAGCATGATTGCGCAAAGATTCCAGCAGGAATTCAAACCCGTCGAGGACGAAGAAGAATACGAGAAGCTGGCCTCCACAATTGTGTCCGAAACCAGAAGGATTAACGATATCATTCAGCAGTTTCTCTCTTTTGCGCGACCGCCCAAACTGCAACTACAGGAGACGGATATTGCCGGCATCGTCGATCATGTTGTTACGCTGTTGAACCAGGAAGCAAAGAGCAAAGGGGTTACGCTGGAAGCACACTGCACCCCGGTGCCGCCAATTGCTGCCGATAGTCACAAGCTACAGCAGGCACTGTTAAATTTGGTTAAAAATAGTCTGCAGGCCTGTTCGGAAGGCGGACATGTCCGGCTGGAATGCAGGGAAGAGGACAGCCGAATCCGAATCGATATAACCGATGACGGTAATGGCATTGCACAGGAACATCTGAATAAAATATTCAATCTCTATTTCACCACAAAAGAAGAAGGAACCGGCCTGGGCCTGAGCATTGTCCAGCAAATTATATCGCAACATAATGGCACAATAGAAGTTAAAAGTGAACCAGGCAATGGCACTCGATTCACCATATTTTTACCAAAGGGAGTATAAAATGTCGAAATACTCGGTACTGGTTGTCGACGACGAAGCAGCACAAAGAGAAGCCTTATCGGGATTTCTGAAGAAAAAAGGTTATCAGGTCAGCACAGCGCAATCGGGCAAAGAGGCGATAGAAAAAGTGAAAAACGCGCCGATAGATCTGGTGCTGACCGATTTGCGCATGCCCGATGCCGATGGCATGGAGGTGTTACAAAAAACCAAAGAGGTAAATCCGGATGTGGATGTAATTGTGATGACCGCTTTTGGCAGCATCGAAGGCGCGACCAATGCCATGAAGGACGGTGCGATTGACTTTATCACCAAGCCGATCGATCTGGGGCAGTTGGAGATGACGCTGACTCGCGCGCTGGAGCGGAAGCAATTGATCTCCGAAAACAAAAGGTTGCGTCAACTGGTGGATGAACGTCTGCAGTTCGGGGGCATTATCACCAAAAGCAGAATTATGGAAGAAGCGCTCAGCATCGCATCGAGAGCCGCCTTCAGCAAAGCAACGATCCTGATTACCGGCGAAAGCGGCACCGGCAAAGAACTGGTGGCCAAGGCCATTCATTTTGCCAGCCCCAGGGCCGAGCAACCGTTTATTGCCGTCAATATGGCTGCTTTGCCGGAGAATCTGGTGGAGAGCGAATTGTTCGGCCACGAAAAAGGGGCCTTTACCGGTGCGGATAAATTGCGCAAAGGCCGCTTTGAAATGGCCAACAAAGGCACCCTGTTCATCGACGAAGTGGGCGACGTACCGTTGAATACGCAGGTAAAGTTGCTGCGCGTGTTACAGGAACAGCAATTCGAGCGTGTTGGCTCGGCCGAGCCGATTCGCGTGGACGTACGCGTTATTGCCGCAACCAACCGCTCGCTGGAGGAGATGGTGAGAAACGGCACCTTCCGCGAGGATTTTTACTATCGTTTGAACGTCGTCAAAATTCACCTTCCGGCCCTGCGCGAACGCCGGGCGGACATTCCCCTGCTGGTGAATCACTTTTTAAAGAAATTTGCCAAAATCAATAGCAAAGATATTTCCGGCATTTCCAAAGAAGCAATGGACCTGTTGATGAAATACGATTATCCCGGCAATGTGAGAGAGTTGGAAAACATCATCGAGCAATCCGTTGTGCTTTGCCGGGATGACGTCATTACCACTGCCGACCTGCCACCGCATGTGCGCGGCGAAAAAATAGGCATGGACCAATTTGACATCGAAAACGGCACTTTTCAGGAAAGAGTGGAAGCATTCGAAAAACGCCTTATAACCGATGCCCTGCAAAAGGCGAACGGCGTGCAAACCCGGGCCGCAGAAATTCTTGGTATGAGCGAAAGACATTTGCGCTATAAACTTCAAAAATATGGTATGAAATAAAAATGCTGAACAATAAAAATTTTCTAAAATTTGCCATCATTTTTCTCATTCTTTTTATCAGTTTTTTTCACTACATGACGCCCACGACGTTGCCGCCCTTGCATGAAATTTACAAGGTCTTGTATTTCATCCCGATTATTTTTGCGGCATTTGCGTTTGGCATGAAGGGTGGCCTTGGCGCTGCTGCCATTGTTACTGTGCTCTATCTTCCGCACGTCATGTTTCAGTGGGGCGGCCATTTCATTGTCAACATCAGCCGCTTTTTGATGATTTTTCTCTACAACATCATTGGCGGGCTGACCGGCTATTTGTGGCAAAAGGAACAGGCCGAACGAAAACGCTATCAGCAGGCTTCCGAGCAACTGAAGGAGTCGTTGAACAAGTTGGAACAGCGAACCGAAGAATTGGCCATTATCGAAAACCAGTTGCGTATGGCCGAACGTCTTTCCACACTGGGCGAATTGACCGCCAGCCTGGCCCACGAAGTGCGCAATCCCCTGGGTTCCATTCGCGGAGTTGCCGAAATCCTGCGGGATGAATCGCACGATCCCGCCTACCAGAAATTTGTCGATATTCTTTTAAAAGAAACCCAGCGCCTGGATGCAGTGGTGGCAAATTACCTGTCGTTTGCCCGCTCCAAAAATCCGGCCAGGACTAACGTCGATCTGCACAACGTT
>JALUVJ010000022.1 GCA_027020665.1 Nitrospira sp. | reverse complement strand
GTGGCAATCTGCTCATCGGGACGATTGCTGCGAGCGACATCATTTCAGCGCCCTTCAGCATCATCAACGATGCCTGCTCCGGCGCGACACTGCTGCCAGCCGGGAAGTGTACCCTGACGGTGCGGTTTTCACCCACATCCACCGGGCCGTTCAGCGACAGTTTTGACATTCCCTCCGACGATCCGGATGAAAACCCGGTGGTCGTGAATGTGAGCGGCACGGGGCTTTCTAATCAGCCGCCGACTGCGCCGGAACTCGTCTTCCCGGCGAACGGCGCAACCGGATTGTCTGAGAATGTGACGTTCGGATGGAATGAATCGACGGATCCGGACGGAGACAGCATTGGCTACACGCTGCGTGTGTGTGAAGACGCCGCTTTGTCGGCGGGATGTGTCGCGCCCGCCGAGGTAGCGGAAAACAAAACCGGCACCGCCTTTGCGGGTCTGAGTCTGGGCCTGGGGTTGATCGGGATCGTGTTTCTCGGCAGCGGCCGGGGACGGAAACGCGCCGGTTTCCTGCTTGCGGTGATCCTTTTGTCCGGAACGCTGTTAAGCGCTTGCGGCGGTGGCGGCAGTGCTGGAAGTCCACCATCACCCGATATTGAACAAACCGTCAACGGATTGAAGCCGGGCACGACCTATCACTGGAAGGTGACGGCGGATGACGGAAACGGCGGCACGGCCGACAGCGAAACCTGGTCGTTTACGACGCAGTAGATTTTAAGTGTTTCGTGGCATAAAGGCCCAAGATGCCAACATCGCATCTTGGGCCTTTATCGTTCCGTTGAAAAAATGGCAGGATAAATTCATTCTATTTTTTTGATCGGGGCCGCTACCCCTGTTCTTGTTGTTTTTCAGGAGGAACCTGACCACAGCTTCTCAAACCCTGTCAAGTCAAGTTAATTCGTTCGCAGTTCATTCGCACTTAAGACCCTGTCCAATTTCTGAGGGCCACTTCTATTCTGGGTTGCAAGCCGGAATAGCCTAAACAATAAGTGAGGACTTTTCGGGGGCGTGTGAGTATTTTTTTATCTCTCGGTATTAGAGGAAGTTCTTGTGTTGTCTTGCCTTGATTTTTTAGGTCAATTTGATTGTATCTGCTTCCTTGACTTTAATTTTCTTATTTTATATGATGTGCGCTCTTTGAGCTTTGGGGGGATACCTATCTGTGCTGACCGAGTCCTTACCTTCTAACTATCTTCCGATTCTCGTGTTTTTCTTCCTCGCGCTGGGCTTTGGGGTTGTAACGATTCTCGCAGGATATCTTGTCCGTCCCAAAAATACCTACGATCAAAAACTCGTTCCTTATGAAAGCGGGATCCTGCCTGAAACGGATGCCCGCCAGCAATTTCCGCTCCGGTATTACCTCATTGCCATGCTGTTTGTATTGTTCGATATTGAAGCGGTGTTTCTCTATCCCTGGGCCGTGAGTTTTCGTCAGCTTGGGGTTATTGCGCTGATTGAGATGATTCTCTTTATCGCAATTTTGTTTGTGGGTTATTTTTATGCTTGGAAAAAGGGGGCCCTGGAATGGGACTGATCGATCGCCAGTTTGAAAGCAATATTATGACCACGACGATTGATTCCGCCGTGAACTGGGCCAGAAAGTCGGCTTTGTGGCCGATGACTTTTGGTTTGGCGTGCTGTGCGATTGAGATGATCGCCGTTGTGTCCGGTCGCTACGATCTGGATCGCTTCGGCGCGGGGGTGTTCCGTGCCTCGCCGCGTCAGGCCGATTTAATGATTGTCGCCGGAACGGTTTGCCGGAAAATGGCCCCGGTGATCCGCCGCATTTATGATCAAATGCCTGAACCCAGGTATGTGATCTCCATGGGTTCCTGTGCCACTTCAGGCAATATCTACAACAGTTACAGTGTCGTGCAGGGGGTGGATCGTTTTGTGCCGGTTGATATCTATGTGCCGGGTTGTCCGCCCCGCCCTGAAGCCTTGATTGCGGGTGTTTTGCGGCTTCAGGAAAAAATTATGGAAGGCAAGGTTTTTAGGATCTGATCCGGCTTGGGATGCACGATATCGCGCTCAAAATAAAAGAGGCTTGTCCGGAAGGGTTTATCGCCGAAAAACAGGCTTTTGGAGAGTTAACCGTTATCGTTGACCGTGCCTATGTGATGGAAGTCTGTCGCTTTCTTTTGGAAGAACCTTCTCTCGATTTTGATATGCTGACCGATCTTTGTTCCGTTGATTTTCCCAACGAAGCGCCGCGCTTTGAGGTCGTTTACCAGCTTTATTCGCTTGAATGGAATCACCGTCTGCGGATCAAGGCCCGCGTGCCCGAAGACGATTGCCGTATTGATTCGGTGTGTGCGCTTTGGCGGTCGGCAAATTTCATGGAACGCGAAGTCTATGACATGATGGGCATTTCGTTTAACAATCATCCCGATTTAAGACGTATTCTGATGACAGAGGACTATGATGAAGGGTATCCGCTCCGAAAAGATTTTCCCGTGGAAGGTCGTGGATGGCGGGATGATTTTGATCGTTTATCACAAGATGCGGGATAAGTGACGGGCGCAAAGCTGTATGTCGATGGATGAAACACAAGAAGAAATTATCCGCCCCGATCACTATGGCGATGATGATTTTGACACGGATTTGGAACGCACCGCGCCCAAAAAGCGGGTCGAAGATCTGCTTCTCAATATGGGGCCGCAACATCCCTCAACGCATGGTGTGCTTCGCATTGTGCTCGAAATGGAGGGGGAGATTATTGTTAAGGCCACTCCCTACTTGGGCTACCTGCACCGTGGCGTTGAAAAACTTTCTGAAAACTCGACCTATTCCCAGATTATTCCTCTGACAGACCGTCTCGATTACACCTGTTCCATGACCAATAACTATGCCTTTGTGCGGGCGGTTGAAAAGCTGCTGCAAGTTGAAATTCCGGAGCGCGCAGAATATGTGCGGACCATTGTTGCGGAAATGCAGCGCCTTGCGGGGCATTTGTTTTGGTTGGGTACGCAGGCGCTCGACATCGGTGCGATGACGGTCTTTTTTTACACCTTTCGGGAAAGGGAGGTTTTGCTGGACCTTTTTGAAGTGCTTTGCGGCGCGCGACTTACGATGAGTTATTACCGGGTCGGCGGTGTTGACCGGGATCTTACAAAAGAGATTGTGGACCGTTTATACAAATTTCTGGAAACCTTTCCTGAAAATGTGGATGAATATAATACGCTGCTTGAGACAAACCGAATTTGGTTGGGCAGAACGCGGGACATCGCTGTGATTTCGGCAAAAGATGCGGTGAGCTTCGGACTGACTGGCCCGGCCTTGCGGGGCTCGGGCGTGAACTACGATATTCGAAAAGCAGAACCTTACGGCGTATACGATAAGGTGGAATGGGAAGTCCCGCTGGGGAAAAAGGGGGACACCTATGATCGTTACTGGATTCGAGTTGAGGAAATGCGGCAGAGTGCCAAGATCATCAAGCAATGTTTGGATCAATTGCCCGAAGGGCCCATTGCGGTTGATTTGCCGACCATCACTTATCCGCCGCGGGATAAAGTCACGACAGACATGGAGAGTCTGATTCATCACTTTATGATTGCAACCGAAGGTTTTGATGTGCCGGAAGGGGAGATTTATTGCGGGACTGAAGTGCCCAAAGGCGAACTCGGGTTTTATATTGTCAGTCAGGGCGGAAACAAGCCCTACCGCCTGCGCATCCGTCCGCCTTCTTTTATCCACATGGGCGCTTTTGAGCATATGGCGCGCGGCTACATGGTTTCCGATATTATTACCATTTTTGGAACATACGATGTTGTGATGGGCGAGTGCGACCGTTAGTCCGGGGGCATTGTAGAATGAATATGGGAAGCGAGTGAGATTTAAAGTCCTTTCAAAAGCAACCATTGAACGCATTGAAGCGGAGTTTCCAAAATATCCCGATAAACGTTCCTTGACCTTGCCCGCGCTTCGTTTTGCGCAGGAGGAAATCGGCTATGTCTCCGAGCCTGCGATGATTGATATTGCAGAGCTGCTGGATTTGACGCCCATCCAGGTGTATGAAGTGGCTACTTTTTACAGTCAGTATAATATGAAACCCGTGGGGAAATACCTGATCCAGGTTTGTAAAACATTGGCCTGTTCTTTGGTGGGTGCGATGCCTATTGTTGAGCATATCCAAAACAGTTTGGGCATCGGCATCGGCGGCACGACCGAAGACGGTGTGTTTTCGCTCAAGGTGGTGGAATGTCTGGCTGCTTGCGGTAGTGCGCCGATGATGCAGATTAACAACCGCTACTATGAGCACTTGACCCCGGAAAAAGTGGATCGGATATTAAGTGATTTGAAGCAGCACGGTGAAAGTGATTTGGCGACAGGGCCTTTCATGCTGCCTGTCCTGCAAGGATAGAATGAAGATGCCGAAGTACGAATTGATTCTTTTTAAGAATATGGCGCAACCCGGCTACAAGGGGTCGCTTGAGGAGTACCGGGAAACAGGCGGGTACACCGCGCTTGAAAAAGTTTTGAAAGACATCTCGCCTGCGGAAGTGATCGACGAGGTGAAAAAGTCGGGCCTGAGGGGACGCGGCGGTGCGGGGTTTCCGACGGGCTTAAAGTGGAGTTTTATTCCGAAGGATCAGGTCGGGCCGAGATATCTGTGCTGTAATGCGGATGAAAGTGAACCGGGCACCTACAAAGACCGGCAACTCATGGAGCGAGACCCGCATCAGATGCTTGAGGGCATGGCAATTTGTTGTTATGCGATCGGTGCGCAACGGGCTTATATCTACATCCGGGGGGAGTTTGATCTCGGTGCTGAAATTTTAGAGCGCGCAATTGACGAAGCCTACAAAGCGAAGGTGATCGGGAAAGATATTTTCGGGAGTGGATTTAACTTGGATATCTCCGTGCATCGCGGTGCCGGCGCCTATATTTGCGGCGAAGAAACCGCTCTCTTGGAATCCATTGAGGGCAAGCGCGGGAAGCCGCGCATCAAACCGCCTTTTCCGGCCATTCACGGGCTTTATCAGGAGCCGACCGTCATTAATAATGTTGAAACCTTGGCGAATGTGCCTCACATCATCAATCGCGGCGCGGAATGGTTTGCATCCATCGGTGTGGGCAAAAGTACCGGAACGCGGATTTTCTCAGTGAGCGGTCATGTGAAAAAGCCGGGTAATTATGAGGTTCCGATGGGTGTGACCCTGCGTGAGATGATTTACGAATTTGCAGGCGGCGTGCGTGGGGACAAGCAGTTGAAAGCTTTTATCCCGGGTGGTGCTTCCGCGCCGATGATGAAGCCCGAACATTTGGACACGCCGATGGATTTTGAGTCCGTTGCCGCAGCGGGTTCGATGCTGGGCTCAGGCGCCATTACCGTGATGGATGAAGACACCTGCATCGTTTGGGCGGCTACGAATCTGATGGAATTTTTTCACCATGAGTCATGCGGGCAATGTACGCCGTGTCGCGAAGGCAGTGCTTGGGTGCTTCAGATCTTGTACCGCATCGAACAGGGACATGGCCGGGCAGGTGATGTTGATCAATTGGAATATCTGTGTAAGCACATTGAAGGGAAAACGGTTTGTGCCTTTGGCGAAGCGGAGATCGGCCCGATTCTCTCAAGTATTAACCATTTTAGAGCGGAGTACGAACAACATATTGAGGAAAAAGGCTGTCCGTTTCACCCGAATGCGGCATTGTCGATGGCGCATTGATTGATCGTTTGCTTCGCGCAGGCTTAATCATGAGGTTCCTAAAGACACTTTATAAATCGACACTTTATAAATCAAGGTAGATTGCGGAGATGAGTTCAGAGGTTACCCTCAAAATTAACGGCCGGGATGTAAGGGTCGAAAAAGGCACGCGTGTTATTGAGGCCGCGAAACTTGCGGGTGCGGAAATCGCTCATTTTTGTTACCACCCGAAACTGAAGCCGGATGCGAATTGCCGGATGTGCTTGGTTGAAATCGAAAAAATGCCGAAGTTGCAGACCTCTTGCAGTACGGAGGTTGCGGAAGGCATGGTCGTTGAAACCGCTTCTGAAAAAGTGCTGGATGCGCAAAAAGGCGTGATGGCCTTTTTGCTGGGCAATCACCCGCTGGATTGCCCGGAGTGCGATCAGGGCGGTGAATGCCAGCTTCAGGACTTTGCGCATCAGTACGGGGCGATGACCTCGCCCTTTGGCGAAGTGAAGCGTACCTTTGAAAAAAGTTATTTCGGGCCCCTCATCGAAAAAGAGATGAATCGCTGCGTGAGTTGCCTGCGCTGTGTGCGTTATTGCGATGAAGTGATCGGTTCAAATGCCCTGGGATCGATGAACCGCGGGTCGATGCACGAGGTCGGGGCCTTTGCCCGTCAAGAACTGGATTGTGAGTTTTGTGGCGGCTGTATTCAAATTTGCCCCGTGGGTGCTTTAACCTCGCGCCTGGCGATGTTTGATTATCGCACTTGGCAGCTCAAAAAAACCGAATCCATCTGCAATTATTGCGGAGACGGATGCACGCTGACGCTCGAAGCGGCCAAAGCAGAGATTACCCGCGTCAGTTCTGAGACGGGTACGGGCCGTAACGGGGGCGATCTTTGCGCACGCGGTTTTTTCGGGTACGGGGCCGTCAATCATGAATCCCGTCTGACGCGCCCGGTGTTTCGTCTCGCGGACGGTATGCTTGAAGTGACCTGGCAATGGGCTTTTGAAAAAGCAAGCGAAGGTTTGAAGGCCGTGATCGAAAAACACGGGCCTCAGGCGGTTGGCGGCGTGATTTCGGCACAGTGCACCAATGAGGCCGTTTATCTTTTTCAAAAACTGATGCGCGAGACCGTGGGCACCCTTCATGTTGATAGCGGGGCGCGTTTTGGGTACATCAACGCGGTTTCGGCTTTGACGGAGGTTTTCGGCTCGGCGCGCATGGCATCCTATGAAGATATTCTTGCATCCGATTGCCTGCTGGTTTTTGCGGGAGAGATGACGGAGACGAACCCGATCACGGCGCTAAAGGTGAAGGAGGCGGTTCGTAAAAACAAGGCAAAGTTGATTACGGTATCCCCCTATAATTCAAGAAGGGAAACCTATATCAGTCATTTGCCCCACTTGGCCCATCGCCATCTTCAGATCGCTGTGGGTTCGGAAAGCAGTGCGATTTTGGGTTTGACAAAAGCCTTGCTTGAGACTGACCCGGCTTCGGCGATCCCTCGGCCCTTGCTTGAAAAAATGAAGGCCGCAGTGTCGGGTATCTCCTTTGAATCCATTGAAGCGGCAAGCGGTATTTCCGAGGCGCAGTTTCGCGAGGCGGCCGCCCTTTTCCGCAGTGCCCAGCGCGGGGTGTTGATTGTCGGGCGTTCTGTCTTGCGCGGCGAAGCAGGCTATCAGTCTATGCTGCGTTTGGCCGAGCTTGCCATGCTTGCGGGCCAGGTTGGTCGTCCGGGTTGCGGCATGCTGGCCTTGGCCAAAGAAAGCAATGCTTTCGGCGCGATTGAAATGGGCGGGGTCCCGGAGTTTTTGCCGGGGCTTCAAGTTACCGTGCCCGAAGCACGGGGGCATACCCTGCTTGAGATGATTGATGCGGCGGGCCGTGGCGAAATCAAGGCCCTCTACTTGGTGGGGGAAAATCCCTTGCGTTCGATTCCGCAGAAAAAAGTTGAGGCCGCACTTCAAAACCTGGAGCTGTTGATTTGTCAGGATCTTTACCCGACCGAAACAACGGACCTCGCCGATATTATTTTGCCCGCGTGCAGTTATGCCGAGCAATCGGGACATTTTACAAATCAAGAAGGTGAAATTCAAAAGTTGCGCGCGGCGATTGACCCGGTGGGCAATGCAAAGCCGGATTGGGAAATTTTCTCAACGCTGATCCACGCATTAAAGACAAAAGAAAAGCGGCCTTATCAGGAGTTGCTGGGGCATGCTTCGGCGGATGTCGTTTGGAAGGAAGCCGTTATGGCGATGCCTCAGGGCTGGCCCACACAAAAGGGGGCATCTCCCGAGGCCCTGTCTGCTTATGCGGCGGGGGCTCAGATTACATGGCCGTTACCGAAAAAAGTCGAGGCGGCGGGCCGTTTTGCACTGCAGGTGGGGCAGAGTCTTTTTCACGCCGGCCGCATGTCCACCTATGCCTCCGGTCTGAGCACGCTGATGGGCGCCCCTGCGGTATTGATCCATCCGGAGGATGCGGAACATCTGGGGCTTGATCCGGACGAGCTTGTGCAGCTTTCCGGTGACTCGGAAAAAGAGGGGGTGCGGCTTCCTGTGAAAACAAGTAAAAAAATAGCCGAAGGCACATTGTTTGTGCCTGAACACTTTGCCTTGACCCTTAAAACATTGTTGCCCTTTACAGTGGATGAAACGACCGGGGTCCCTTACGGGGATCGAGGGTGGGTTGTGCTCTCCAAGGTTTCGGTTGCGGCTTCGTGATGAAGAGGTCTTAAGGGAAAAATGGATATTGCTATACAAATAGGGGTCGTTCTGTTTCAAATCGTCTTGGTCTTGGGCGGGGTTTTAACCCATGTTGCTTATTTGACCTATGCCGAACGCAAGGTGCTCAGTGATATGCAGGATCGTTTGGGGCCGATGGAGGTGGGGCCTCACGGTTTGCTTCAGCCTTTGGCGGATGGCCTCAAGCTCTTTTTTAAGGAAGACATCATCCCTTCCGGGGCCAATAAGATCATCTTTTCGGCTGCGCCGATTCTGGTCCTCGTTCCTGCGCTGATCGGTTTTGCCGTGGTGCCTTTTGGCCGGGATTCCCTGCAAATCGGATCGATTGAGATTACACCTTATATTGCTGATCTTAATATCGGGGTTCTCTACATTCTTGCCTTTGCTTCGATCGGGGCCTACGGCATTTTGCTGGGGGGCTGGGCTTCAAACAGCAAGTATGCCCTGCTCGGTGGCCTGCGTTCCGCTGCGCAGTGCATTAGCTATGAATTACCTCTGGGACTTGCTTTGGTGGGGCCTATTTTGCTTGCGGAGTCCCTGTCCCTGAAAACCATGACGGAAGCGCAGGGCGGTGGCTTTTGGCACTGGTTTATTATTGTGCAACCCGTTGCTTTTGTGATCTATATGATTTGTGCGATTGCCGAAACAAACCGGCTTCCCTTTGATCTTCCGGAGGCGGAGAGTGAGTTGGTGGCCGGATTTTTTACTGAATATTCGGGGATGCGCTTTTCCTTGTTTTTCCTTGCGGAATACGGGAACATGATTTTGGTCTCCTGCATTGCCGTGGTTGCATTTTTAGGAGGCTGGCAGGCGCCTTTTTCCTTCCTGGAGTTTATTCCGCCGATCATCTGGTTTCTTGCAAAGATTTATTTCCTTTTATTCTTTTATATTTGGCTGCGTGCGACTGTCCCGCGTCTGCGTTTTGATCAGTTGATGACCTTTTGTTGGAAGGTTATGTTGCCGCTTGCCTTGGTGAATGCCTTAGTTACATCCATCGTGAAATATATTGTGACGTAATGGAAGGTTTATCATGCTGACGGGTAAAAAATTATTCCAAACGGTTGTTTTTTCTGAAATTCTCCAGGGTTTGCGCCTGACATTTAAACATATGCTGCGCGGAAAAGTCATTACACAGCAGTATCCTCGCGAAAAACCCAAGCTTCCCGATGGTTGGCGTGGGGCGATTGTGCATCTGCGTTATGATGACGGTACGGAAAAATGTGTCGGCTGCGCACTCTGTGAAGCGGCTTGCCCCTCTCACTGCATTACCGTGATCAGCGCCGAGCGGCCTGATTTACCCCAGAAGCGGATTGCGGAAACCTATATTCTCGACATGACAAAATGTGTTTTTTGCGGTTTTTGTGTGCAGGCTTGTCCGGTGAATGCCTTGGCAGCGAGCAAAGAGTATGAACTGGCGACGGGGGATAAACGAAAGCTTGTAATGACAAAAGAGTCGATGTTGACCTTGGGGGATCGGTATTTCCCGGTGCGGGAAAAAAGGCCGGTTTATTCGGGAGAACGGATTAATCTTTTTGAAGGATTAAAAGCTGCGGGTTTTCCGCACGCGGAAAAGGGGCATGGCTGATGACGGGGCAACTGCTCTTTCTTTATTTTGGCGGCATGACGGTGGCCGGTGCCATTGTCGCGGTTGCCGCGCCGAACCTGGTCTACAGCGCGCTTGCGCTGCTCGTGACGTTTATTCACATTGCAGGTATCTATATTTTAATGAATGCCGAATTTATTGCCGCGGTGCAGATCATCGTTTATGCGGGAGCGATTCTGGTATTGTACCTTTTTGTTTTGATGCTGTTTAATCCCAGGCAGGAAAAACTTTATATGCATAAACAATATAAGGTGGGTGTTTTCCTGGGCGCGGTTGTTCTTTTTTTAATGCTTTTTGCGGGGTTCCGCACGGAGATTCTGAGCTTAGGGGGAAGTTACACACCGGATCTTGTTGAAGAATTGGGGCATACCCGCGCCATTGGGAACGCACTTTTTACCGACTTTATCTTTCCGTTTGAAATGGCGTCCTTGATCTTATTGGTGGCGATGTTCGGTGCCATTATTCTGGCGGGAAGCGGCCGTAGACGTAGAAAAGGACCGGGGGGACGGGTTGATTTATCCGCGCGGGACGAAGCAAAAAAGGCTTTGGCGGACTCATGATCCCTTTGGAATGGTATATCACGCTTGGCTTTTTTCTTTTTGCCATCGGGGTCACCGGTGTTCTGATTCGACGGAATGTCATTATGATGCTGCTCTCGGTGGAGTTAATTTTGAATTCCGCGAATATTACCTTTGTCGCTTATTCGAATTACCATCAATCCATCACAGGCCAAATGATGGTCTTTTTTATCTTAACCATGGCCGCGGCGGAAGTTGCCTTGGGCCTTGCTTTGGTGATTGCGCTTTATCGTGTGCGTACTACTCTGAATATAGACGAAATCAATCGCTTGAAATGGTAGCGTTTTGTTGAGACTGTTGGAATCACTGCATGGATATTGAATCCTTTCGTCCCCTCTTGGTGATACTGGTTTCCTTGATCGGGGCCGGCTTTATTATTGCAAATCGGGACAATCCAAATAAGCGGGAGATCTGCTCCTTCGCCACAGCCGTCACGAAGTTTGTGCTTGTGATTTCAATGCTGCCGGGGATCTTGGCGGGCAATACTTATACCTTTACCTTGTTTACCTTTCTTGAGGAAGTCTCCTTTACTTTAAGGGCAGATGCCCTGGGCATTACCTTTGCGATCGTGGCCTCGACCTTGTGGATGATCACCTCTGTCTACTCTATCGGGTATATGCGTCCGACAAAAGAGCATGCGCAGACGCGCTTTTATGCCTGTTTTGCGGTGACGCTTTCGATGACCATGGGCGTGGCTTTTTCCGCAAACCTGGTGACGCTTTACCTCTTTTATGAAATGCTGACTTTGATTACTTATCCGCTCGTTTCACACAAACAGACGGATGTGGCCTATGCCGGGGCGAACAAATACCTCTTTTACCTTTTGGGGACTTCAAAGGCTTTTTTACTTACCGGAATGTTGCTGAGCTACGCCTTTGCAGGCACCCTCGATTTTCAAACGGGCGGCCTTTTCCCGAAAGACGCGGGCGCGACACACGGCACCCTGCTGGTGGTGATTTATTTTCTCTTGCTCTTTGGCATCGGTAAAGCAGCCCTAATGCCTGTTCACGCTTGGCTTCCTGCTGCGATGGTGGCACCAACGCCCGTGAGTGCTTTGCTTCATGCTGTGGCTGTTGTGAATACGGGTGTTTTTTCTGTACTGCGTATCATCTTTCATGTGTTTGGGGTTGATTTGATGCAGTCTCTGCACTTAGGGCTGGTGACGGTGATTCTGGCTTCTTTTACGATCCTGATGGCTTCCTTTTTTGCGATGACGCGCGATAATTTAAAAGCGCGTCTGGCTTATTCAACCGTCAGTCAGCTTTCATACATTGTTTTGGGCGGTGCCTTGCTTTCCGTCTCCGGGATGACGGGTGGCATTATTCACATTGCGAATCATGCTTTTTCGAAGATCACCCTCTTTTATGCGGCGGGAGCGATTTATGTGATCACGCATAAAACGCTTGTTTCTCAATTAAACGGTATCGGACGGCAGTTACCCTTTACAATGGTGGCTTTTTCAATCGGGGCGCTGAGCATGATTGGGGTTCCGCCTGTTTCGGGGTTTACCTCAAAATGGTTCTTGGCCCTGGGTACGATGGAGTCCGGCCAAATCGCGACGATGGTTGTTTTATTGACCAGTACCTTGTTAAATGCGGGCTATTTCATGCCAATCGTTTATCGGGCGTTTTTCAAACCGCCGGATGAGGAACTCACTCCGGCTCACGCGATTGCCGGGGATAAAGACGGGGGGGGAGATGATGAACATCACGATATCAATGAGTCTGATCATAAATTTTTAGTTGTGCCCCTCTGTTTAACCGCCGTAATTGCGGTTTTACTGGGTATTTTCCCGAATTTATTTCTTAATCTTGCAAAATTGGTGATTGGCTAATGTGGATTATTAAGTATTTAGAAAAAATCATTGAAAATCCGGAAGAGATGAAAAAGGTTAAAAAGTTCTTCCTTTATTTTGGTGTACTCCTGGTTGCGGGGGATGTGATTCTCATTGCCTTGTATTTGACCGATACAGCGCATTTGATCCATCCGTATTTCCCTTGGGACTGGGTGCCCGGTTTTTCATCGCTGTATGGTTTTGTATCGACCTATCTAATTGTCGTGATTTCAAAATGGGTGGGGCATGCTTTCCTGATGAAACCTGAGAATTACTATGACTGATATCTGGATTCATCCGGGCTTTCTCTTTTTCCTGGCCGCCGCGATTCTGCCCTTCGTTAAGGAGACATGGAAGGTCGCGATCAAGCTGGGTGTCCCTGTGCTCGGGTTTTTGGCACTCTTGATTGTCTCGCACGGCAATCACGGCGTATTGCCGCTGCTCGGACAGGCTGAGATGATTTTTGGCCGGGTGGATAAACTCAGCCTTGTTTTTGGCTATGTCATCACGATTGCAACCCTGATCGGCATGGTGTTTTCCCTTCATGTCAAAAAAGACCAGGAACATATGGCCGGTTTGGTCTATGCGGGTTCGGCTTTGGGGACGGTTTTTGCCGGAGATTTACTGACGATCTTCCTTTTTTGGGAGACGATGGCCTTTTCATCGGCCTTATTGGTGTTTTACGCGCAGTGGAAAAATGCTGCCGTGGTCGGCATGCGTTATCTCTACGTCCACATTTTTGGCGGACTCCTGCTTTTGGCGGGTATTTTTATTTATGTGGCCGAGACGGGATCGATTGTTTTTGACGCCCTCCCTCATGAGGGTTTGGGTCCTATGCTGATTTTGTGTGGTTTCCTGCTGAATGCTGCGGTGCCGCCCTTTTCTGCGTGGCTTCCGGATGCCTATCCTGAATCCACGATTACGGGCATCGTTTTTATGAGTGCTCTGACGACAAAGACAGCCGTTTATGTCCTGCTCCGTGCTTTCTCCGGCGCGGAAATCCTTGTGCCGCTGGGTGTCTTCATGGCCTTGTACGGTGTTGTTTATGCCGTGATCGAAAATGACATCCGGCGATTGCTGGCCTACCATATCATCAGTCAGGTGGGTTATATGGTCGCGGGTGCGGGCATGGGTTCCGAAATGGCTGTAAACGGTGCGACCTCTCATGCCTTTGCGCACATTCTTTACAAAGGCCTCTTGATGATGGGCATGAGTTCCGTGATTTTAATGACCGGCAGACGGAAATTAACGGAATTAGGCGGACTCTATAAATACATGCCCTGGACCTTTATGCTTTACATGATCGGTGGGTTTGCTATTTCCGGTTTTCCGTTTTTCTCCGGTTTTGTGAGCAAGTCGATGGTGATTTCCGCGGCGGCGGAGCTCCATCGACCGTGGGTTGCGATGTTGTTGACCTTGGCCTCTGCGGGAACGTTTTTGCACACAGGGCTTAAATTGCCCTATTACGTCTTTTTTTGGAAAGATTGGGATCAGAAAAAGCTGGAGGCGAAAGACCCGCCCCAAAACATGATTTGGGGGATGGGGCTTGCAGCCTTTGCCTGTGTTTTTATCGGTATCGTGCCGGATTCGCTTTATCAGGCCCTGCCCTTTGATTCGGAATACCACCCTTATACCTGGCCTCATGTTATTCAGGCCTATCAGCTTCTTTTGCTGACGGCGGTGGGTTTCTTTATGTTGTTGAAAAAACTTGATCCGGAAGATTTGATCAGTTTGGACACGGACTGGACGTATCGCAAGGCCATTCGCGGATTTACTTGGTTTATCAAAAAGCCGGTAGTGGTCTATGAAACCTATGTAACCGAAGTCTACAAACGCGCCATTATCGAACCTGCAAAAAAACTTTCCCGGATCGGTTGGAAAATTGACACCTGGGTCTTCGACGGCCTGGTGAATGCCTCAGGCTGGGCGACGCTCCTGGAGAGCAAAATTTCAGAGTTGTTTGACATCCATGTGGTTGACGGCGCGGTGAATAAGTTGCCTTCGTCCATAGGCCGAAGCGCGAAACGTCTGCGAAAGATTCAAACCGGCAGGACACAGAATTATATTATGGCGATGGTCTGCGGCATTGTCATTTTTGCCATCGTTTCATTGATTTATTATTAGATCCATTTAGGAGGTTTCATGGGAACAAATGTCTACGGATTTCCGCTCCTCTCGTTACTGACCTATTTACCGTTGATCGGAGCGATCATTCTCCTCTTCTTCAAAAAAGAAGAGGAAGAGAAGATCAGGCAGACCGCATTCGGGGTATCCATTGTAACGCTTCTTGTTTCCTTGTTACTCATTCCGGGCTTTGATTCTACAAAATCCGATATGCAGTTTACGGAACAATATTCCTGGATTCCCAGCTTGGGGGTTGAATATGCCTTTGGCATCGACGGCATCAGCCTGCTGCTCATTATCATGACGACGATCATCACTTCCATTGCCATCGTGAGTTCCTATACGGCGATTAACATGCGCATCAAGGAATACTACGTTTCCATTTTGTTTTTGGAAACCGGGATGCTAGGCGTCTTCATGTCCCTTGATTTCTTTCTCTTTTATATTTTCTGGGAAATCATGCTGGTGCCGATGTATTTTATGATCGGTATCTGGGGCGGCGGACGCCGCCTTTATTCTGCGATTAAATTCTTCCTGTACACACTCTTTGGCAGTCTTTTTATGTTGTTGGGGATTCTGGCCGTTTATTTCCTGAATGCCGATCCGCAATACGGCAATGGTCAATATACCTTTAGCGTACTTGCTCTCCAGAAATTAAACCTGCCCTTGCATCCCTTTCAGTTCTGGCTTTTTCTGGCCTTTTTCCTGGGTTTTGCGATTAAGGTGCCCATGTTTCCTTTTCACACCTGGTTGCCGGATGCCCACACGGATGCCCCGACCGCAGGCAGTGTGCTGCTTGCAGGGGTCTTGTTGAAGATGGGGACTTACGGTTTTGTGCGCTTTTGCCTGCCCATGTTTCCCGAAGCGAGTGTCTATTTTATGCCCTATATGGCAGGGCTTTCGCTTGTCGGTATTGTTTATGGCGCGCTGGTCGCGCTTGCGCAGAAAGATATCAAACGCTTGGTGGCCTATTCATCCGTCAGCCACCTGGGGTTTGTCATGTTGGGTATTTTTGCGCTCAATACACACGGCATTACGGGTAGTATTCTGCAAATGATCAATCACGGGATTTCAACCGGGGCGCTCTTTTTGATTGTAGGCATGATTTACGAACGGCGGCATACACGCCTCATTGCGGATTTCGGCGGCCTTTCCTCCAAAATGCCGATTTATTCCGCCGTGTTTGCCGTGACCATGTTTTCATCGATGGGGCTTCCCGGTTTGAACGGTTTTGTCGGGGAGTTTCTGATTTTGGTGGGGGCCTTTGAAGCCAATAAAATTTATGCGGGCATTGCGGTGATCGGCGTGATTTTGGGCGCAGCTTACATGCTCTGGCTCTTCCAGCGCATGATGTTTGGCCCGCTCGACAAACCTGAAAATCAAAAAATAACGGATATGAACCGGCGCGAAATTGCTTATATGGCGCCTTTGATTGTGTTCATGTTTTGGATCGGCCTCTTCCCGAAACCCTTTATCCGTGTGATGGAGCCGGCAGTGGCCAAAATTGTACAACGGCTCAATAGTGCGGGTGCCCTGGCGAAACAAGAATCGTATAAAAAAACGGCTAAAACGAAAGTAACGCAAACGAATAAAACAGTTGTGGCAGCCAACCTGAAACCCTCCAACACGGTGATGGATTAGATGGCACCTGCGATGCCCGAAATAAACCTGATCGCGATTCTGCCCGAGATCATTCTCGGCATTCTGGCGTGCGCGCTCTTTGTGATGGAGCCTTTTGTGTCCGCAGAGAAAAAATCCCAGTTGGGTTACTTTGCTGTGGGTGCCTTGCTTTTATCGGGAATGTCGACCCTCTTTTTGTTTGGAGAGTCGATTTCGACATTCAGCGGAATGGTTTCTTTGGATGCTTACGCCCTCTTTTTCAAAATCCTGTTCTTGCTTACCGCCACGGTCGTGATTCTGATGTCGATTCGTTATATTCAAATTGAGCGCATCAACCTGGGTGAATATTACGGCTTAATCCTTTTTGCTACGATCGGCATGATGTTGATGTCCTCCGCAACGGATATGTTGTCTTTTTACCTGACGCTCGAACTCATGTCGATGTCCTTTTATATCTTAATTGCGTTTATGCGGAAGGATGTGAAGGGAATTGAATCGGGGGTGAAGTATTTCCTGACCGGTGTTTTTGCCTCCGGCATACTTTTGTATGGCATCGCCTTTCTTTACGGGGCGACGGGCACGACGAACTTAAGCGAAATCGCAGCATTCATCAAAGTAAATGAGATCACCTCCAGTCCTTCTCTGAGCATGGCCTTTGTTTTGCTCATTACAGGTTTCGGTTTTAAAATCGCCTCAGTCCCCTTTCATATGTGGGCGCCGGATGTGTATGAAGGTTCCCCGACGCCTATTACCGCCTATCTTTCGGCAGGATCGAAGGCGGCAGCGTTTTCCGTCATGCTGCGCATTTTTATTGATGCGTTCACGCTGAGTTCCGGACATTGGTGGCAAATTTTGTGGGTCCTCGCAGTACTTACCATGACCTTGGGCAACCTTGTGGCCTTGGTCCAGACCAATATCAAGCGGATGTTGGCCTATTCGTCAATTGCCCACTCCGGCTATATTTTAATGGGATTGATTGCGGCTTCGGAAATCGGCTATGCCGCCATCCTGATCTACGTGGTGGGTTATGTCTTTATGACTTTGGGGGCCTTTATTTTGATTGTATTGCTCTGTTCCCGCAATTTAAGAGGGGATCAGATTTCGGATTTCAAAGGCGTGGGCCGGACAAAC
>JALUVJ010000021.1 GCA_027020665.1 Nitrospira sp. | reverse complement strand
GGCATCATGGCCTCGGCGGCGCGATGCACAAGAGACTCGCGTATCATGCGATAGGCGATGAGTTCTTTAACCGTCACCCGGTTGAGTCGATGTTTTTTAGCGAATGCAATCAAGTCGGGCGTGCGCATCATGGTACCGTCATCGTTCATAATCTCGCAAATCACGCCCGCCGGAATCAAACCAGCCAAACGTGCCAAATCGACGGATCCTTCCGTTTGTCCCGCGCGCTTGAGCACACCGCCCGGCTGCGCGGTAATCGGGAAAATATGTCCCGGACGAACCAAGTCTTCCGGTTTTGCGGCAGGTGCAATGGCATCTAAAATTGTTTTTGCCCGGTCGGCCGCCGAAATCCCTGTCGTGATACCGTCCCTTGCATCAATCGAAACCGTAAAAGCCGTGCCGAAAGAAGCCGTGTTTTCCTGAGTCATTTGTGAGAGTTTGAGCACTTTCGCACGTTTCTCCGTCAAAGTCAGACAAATGAGTCCGCGCCCGTACCTGGCCATAAAATTAACCGCTTCCGGGGTAATTTTTTCTGCGGCGATGACGAGGTCGCCCTCATTTTCCCGGTCTTCGTCATCGTTCATGATGACCATTTTTCCCGCTTTAAAATCAGCAATGGCCTGCTCAACTCTTTGAAAATCCATACCTTTTATCTCACTGTTTCAAATAAAACCACATGGCGTCACTATAAAGAAAACACCCTATGGTGTCAAATAATGTGAAAAAAATAGGGGCGGGTTTTAAACCCGCCCCTAACGTACCTACAGCGATTTTTCCGCGGACCTTTTCTTATCCCAAAGTCAATCGCTGATTTTGGGCTTATCGTATTTAAGCAAACAAACCGGCTTAAATGTCATAATAAAGCATGAATTCATGCGGATGAGGCCGCACGCGAATGGCATCCACTTCATTCTCTCTTTTATATGCAATCCAATTCTGAACAATATCTTCCGTAAAAACATCCCCCTTCAAGAGAAAAGCATAATCCGCCTCAAGGGCATCCAAGGCTTCATCCAAACTGGCCGGCATCATTTTTAAATTGACGGCCTCTTTGGCTTCCAACTCATAGAGGTTTTTATCCATTGCATCACCCGGATCGATTTTATTTTCGATGCCATCCAGCCCCGCCATTAACATCGCGCTGAATGCAAAATACGGATTACAGGTGGGATCGGGAAAACGCACTTCGATGCGCTTTGCTTTTGGACTGCTCGAATACATGGGAATGCGAATAGAAGCACTCCGGTTTCGGCTGGAATACGCCAAATTTACCGGTGCTTCAAAACCCGGAATGAGACGTTTGTACGAATTTGTTGTCGGATTAGTCAATGCCGCAATGGCTTTTGCGTGTTTTAAAATCCCCCCAATGTAAAAAAGACAGGTCTGGCTTACGCCGGCATATTCATCTCCGGCAAAAAGCGGTTGCCCCTCTTTCCAAATGGACTGATGGGTGTGCATGCCCGAACCATTGTCCCCGAAAACAGGTTTCGGCATAAAAGTGGCCGTTTTCCCGTTACGTTTGACGACGTTTTTGGTGATGTATTTGTAAAGCATCAATTTATCCGCCATCTTCAGCAAGGAATCAAAACGCATATCGATTTCAGCCTGTCCTGCGGTGGCCACTTCATGATGCTGTTTTTCGATATAAATACCGGCTTTCTGCATTTCCAGCACGATTTCGGTCCGAAGATCTTCCATGCTATCTACGGGAGGCACCGGAAAATACCCTTCTTTGTGGCGGGGTTTGTGCCCCAGGCTTTCGTCACCCGTATTCCAGACCCCTTCTTCCGAATCGACGAAGTAATATCCCGATTGGGCGTTTTGATCAAAACTCACTTTATCAAAAACAAAAAATTCCGCTTCCGGCCCGATGTAAGCCGTGTCCCCGATGCCTGTTGATTTAAGATAGGCCTCCGCTTTTTTCGCAACATAACGCGGATCCCTACCGTAAGGCTCGCCTGAAATCGGATCTTTGATATCACACACCACGGAAAGCGTGGGTATCTTACAAAACGGGTCAATAATCGCGGTCGCCGGATCGGGCACGGCCAGCATATCGCTGTTGTTGATCGCCTGCCATCCCCGGATACTTGATCCGTCAAATCCCGAGCCTTCTTCAAAAGTGGCTTCGGTAAACTCAGCCATCGGTGTGCCAAAATGCTGCCATTGCCCCACAAAGTCGACAAATTTAAAATCGACCATTTCTACATTGTTTGCCTTCGCAAACTCGATTACTTCTTTCGGTGTCATGCGATTTTCTCCCTCCTGGGCTTGTATGTTCGTTCTTGTTTTTCTTCTTGCTGATCAATACGGCGGTACCGATTTGTAATCGGCATTCTCCGGTCTTTCCCGAGTGCTCTCGCAGTAATCTTAATTCCCACCGGCGCCTGCCGCCGTTTGAATTCAGATGAATCAACGAGTTTGATGACTTTTGAAACGGTTGACGATTCATACCCCATCGCCTCAATATCCTGACGATTTTTATGGTCCTCCACATAAGCCTGCAAAATAGCGTCAAGAACCACGTAGGGCGGCAAATGATCCTGATCACATTGCTCATGCCGCAGCTCGGCAGTCGGAGGACGTTCAATAATCCGACGCGGGATGACCGCTTCCCATTGATTTCTCATTTCGGATAAGCGATAAACCGCCGTTTTCCAGAGATCTTTAATCACGGCGAAACCGCCCGCCATATCCCCGTAAAGTGTGGCGTATCCGACGCTCATTTCGCTCTTGTTGCCCGTCGTCAAAACAAGCCAGCCAAACTTATTTGAAAGCGCCATCATAATGTTGCCTCGAATGCGCGACTGCAAGTTTTCTTCTGTAATATCCTCCGAACGGCCTTCAAAGGCGGATGACAAGAGTTCTAAAAACGATGAAAAAGGGGCTTCTATAGAAAAAGTCATGAGAGGAATGCCCAGGTTTTTGGCCAACTGCACCGCATCCTCGGCACTTTCCGGGGAGGTGTATCTTGAAGGCATAAACACACCCATCACGTTTTCTTTGCCCAAGGCATCCACGGCGATTGCCGCAGTCAGCGCAGAATCAATCCCGCCGGAAATCGCAATCACCCCTTTTTTAAAACGGTTTTTTCCCATGTAATCGGAAAGCCCCAATACCAAGGCCTTATAAATTTCCATATCGGGTGCATCATTTTTTGCAATCGTCGCTGCGGCGACTTTGCGCATTTTTCTTTTTTCCCGATCCGAAAATGCCCAGGTTGTAAGCTGCGAAACATCGGGTTCAGGCTTTTCAAGTCTGCCGGGTCCGGCCTGAGACAGCATTTCACCAGAAAGATCCATAGTCAATAAATCGGCTTTAAACCGTGCGGCGCGGGCCAAAAGCTCGCCTTTTGCATCCATCACAAGACTTCCGCCGTCAAACACCAGCTCATCTTGTCCACCCACCATGTTCACGTAGGCAATACCGACACCGTAAGCACGTGCGCGCCGGGACAACATTTCTTCACGTAAACGTCCTTTACCGATGTGATAAGGGGAGGCGTTGATATTGACGATCAGCTGTGCCCCGCCACCAAAAGCCTGTGCCTCGGTCGGCCCGCTTTTATGCCAAATATCTTCACAAATATTGATCCCGATCTTGATGCCGCTGCGTGTAAAAACCGGGAAAATATGACCCGCTTTAAAATAACGGTTTTCATCAAAAACACCGTAATTTGGAAGGCAAGATTTATGATAGATACCCTCCAAGCGGCCATCATGAATGACAGCGGCGGCATTATACAAAATATCTTCTCGGGCGGAATCATTGAGAGCCTTGTCCTGATCGACAAAACCCAGCACAATCGTCACTCCCCGCCCTAATTCAATAACATCCTGCAAAACTTTAAGGTTATCCGCGATAAATGCGGGTTTAAGCAGCAAATCCTCAGGCGGATAACCGGTAACGGCCATTTCAGGAAAGGCAATGAGATCGACATCAGCCATCTTCGCGGCTTGAATCGCCTCGGCAATTTTTTCAAAATTGCCTGAAAAATCCCCTACGGTACTATTGATCTGTGCTAAGGCAATGCGAAAAATAGCCGACCCCTTTTCC